>JAQVWF010000083.1 GCA_028698615.1 Syntrophorhabdaceae bacterium | reverse complement strand
GCCTTCAAGCTGATTCTGGAGGCGACGGAGAAGGGGGATGCGGAGGGCGGTCTCCTGCCGGTGGGCCAGGTCACCGGCCTGATCCACGACGAGCCGGCGGTGGGCGAACTCATCGAGCGGATCGTCACCGAGGCCGACGCGATCCAGAAAAAAATGGCCGTGGCGTTGGCACGATGACGCAAGGTTGAGGAAGCTAAAGAAAATTCAGGGGCATCAGATGGGTTGCCCGCGGTTTCCCTCTGGGAAGATGCCGTCGGCAGTGCGCTGTTGCCCCCTACCTCGGTATGGGGTACCCATCCATTGCATGTGCCCTCCTGAGAATGGTTTCCATAATGAAGGTCTTCATGCGGCCTGCGTATTCGTTGAAATCGAATGCTGTATCATCGATGAGATGCTGAATAATCGTATGCTGGACGATAGAAACACACAAGGTGGTCGTGTACTGAATGTCCATTTCCGCAAATATTTTTTCTTCGATGCCTTTCTTGAGGATAACGGACAATTCCTCTCGGTAAGCTTGGTAAAGCCGCCGAACCATTTTCTTGATGGTGTTGTTACGGTTAATCTCTGTCCAGAACTCGAAGAGCAGAAAGAAGTAGTCCTTCTCCCGTTGGAACAATAGAAAACTCTGGTCAATGAAGATTTCCAGTTTCCCACGTGGATCCGAGGCCTTTTCCAATTCCGCAGCAAGATTTCTTCGAACGTTTTTCTGTGTTTCCTTAAAGACGTGGAGCAAAAGCTCCTGCTTGTTCTTGAAATAGTAATGAACGAGGCCGACGGACAGTCCGGCTTCGTGGGCAATGTCGGCGATGGTAAAGTTGTTATATCCCTTCTTGCTGACGACCTTGTACGCTGCCGCAGTCAGTTGCTCGCGACGAATGTCCATCAGGATTCGCTTGTTTCTGTCCCGTTTTAACTGTGCGTCTTTTTCCATGTATGTACGCCTTTTCCTTTACATTATCGAAGCCTTCAATGTAACTTTCAGCCACCGTTGTCAAGCAATTATTCGTCCTCGGGCACAAAAGAAAAACGGGCATCGTTACCGGCCCGGCGATCATGCCCGTTCAATAACTCGACCCCTACTTGCTGATTAGGGTCTTTTTGAAGTGTTGTTTGTCTGGCCTTCCTATTTCTTTCCCTCTTCCGAATATTCCCGCCGCAATTCCCGCTTCAGGATCTTGCCCGTGGGTGTCAGAGGCAGTGCCGAACGGACAAAAACCTTCTTGGGGACCTTGTATCCGGCCAAGTTCTCTTTGCTGAAGGCGATGATCTCTTCTGACGTGACTTCCATCCCGGGTTTCGGAACAACTAAAGCCGTAACAAGTTCCATCCAGTAAGGATCCGGCAGGCCGATGACCGCTGCCATGGCCAGCTTCGGGTGCCGGAGAAGAGCGCCTTCAACTTCCTGGGATGAGACATTTTCCCCGCCCGTCTTGATCATGTCCTTCTTGCGGTCAACGAAATAGATCCAGCCGTCTTCGTCCATATAGCCCAAATCCCCGGTATGGAGCCAGCCGTTGGCCAAGGTCTTTCCCGTCAGGTCATCCTTTTTCCAGTATCCTTTCATCACCGCAGCCGAACGTATCACAAGTTCTCCAATCTGCCCGGTCGGCACTTCCTGATCGTTGTCGTCAAAAATCTTTACAGCAGTGCCGGTATCAGGAATGCCGATGGCATTCCGTTTCTGGTCGAAAGACTCCGGACTGGAGGTTGTTCCCACGGGTGAGCTTTCCGTCTGTCCCCAGTAATTGCGCCACTGAATGTCCGGGTTGATGCCTTTCCAGCGCTCAATGACAACATTGGGAATGACTGCGCCGAAGGAAATGAACTTTTTCAGTGAGGATAGATCATACTTCTCGAATCCCGGAATCGTGGGAATGGCGGCATAGAGGGTAGGCGGATAAACCCAGTAGGTAAGTTTCTCCTCCTGGGTGAACTTTAGGGTCTGGAATGGGTCCGGGGCATAAGTGATCACGGCGCGGGCTCCCGACGCCAACACGCCCAACAGCACGGTATTGCCCGCAACATGGAACATCGGGATGTCGATAATGAATGCGTCGTCACGTGTGAAATTGGCATCCGGAATAAGGTGAAGGAGGGACATATAATAATTCAGGTGCGTGGTCATGACCCCCTTGGGAAAGCTCTCCGTCCCGGTCGTATAAATGAGGGTTGCAACGTCGTCGGATTGGATGATCTCCTCGGGCTCAGTTGCTGGATAGGAGCCGTTGAAAAATTCACCGACATCGAGCCAGCCGTCAGGCTTGGGTTTCTTGCCGAAATCGATCCAGCCGAAATGTTCAACACCCTTCAATTCCTTTTTCACTGCCAGGGCGTATTCCGTGAGTATGTCCTCTACAAAAAAGGCCTTGGGTTCGGCATCGCCGATGATGTAGCTGATCTCCTCACCTCTTAACATAAAGTTCAGAGGAACCGTGATCGCGCCGATTTTAGCCAGACCGAGGCAGCAGTAGAGATAGCTCATGCAATTGTGGGTCATGAAGGCAACGCGGTCACCCCGCTTGATTCCGAGCTTTGTGAAGGCGTTGGCCGCCATGCAGCTTTTTTCGTTAAGCGCCTGGAAGCTGATCCGTTCCCCCCCATAAATGAATACGGTTCTGTCCCGGAATCGCGCCGCCGAACGACTGACCAAGTCGCCAATGACCGCTCGTCGCAAAAGATTCTCATGCAATGGATCTAAAATCATGGTCTCCTCCTTTTTCTAATGATTCGATGAATGTATCCAGATTGACCCCGCTTCCCCCTTATGCCGAGATCTTCGCCCACCCTTTGGCAATATCCACTCGTTTTTTCAGATCGTATAGTTCCCGCACGAGGACATCGCCAGTCATGGGCGAACCCGACGCATTTATGGCCCAGCCCAGGAAGTAACCCGTAAATGTCGAAGCGGCAATTTCCTGGGCAAGGTAGAGGACTCTTAGACGTTCCTCTGTCGTGTATTTAGCGTTTCCGGATAAATACGTATCAATCAGCGCTTTAAGCTTGGGATTTCGATAATCGTTCTCTGTGGGCATGGTTACGATGATCCCGCCGGCAATGTCGTGCAGAAGCTGAATGTGTTCGCCGGCCAGATTCTTGATGTAGTTAAGCCCTGCATTTGCCGTGATTGTGCTGGGAATGAAAACGCCGCTGGGGTGCATTTCACCGCCTGCAGCAGCCCCCAGTGCGCATCCCTGGGCCACCTCGGCCTGTATCATGGTATGCGTGATCTTGTCCCGGATATGGGTCGTCTTCATGCCCAGCCCGTTGACATCCGCAACCAAGGCGGCGACGCCGCAAACTAGGTCTGTATGCCCAGCGAGGCAGGCACACTTTGACTGGCGTTGAAGGTTTCCGAAAAAGTAAGGAATCCTTTCCGCCATCTCCCATTCACCGCACATAAAGACCCGTTCCCAGGGAACGAACACGTCTTCAAAGAATGTCGTCCCCTCCACTGCTCCGATGGCGGAACCGATGGGACATTCCATGTCTCCTTCGGGATTGCTTCGCTGGGGGGCGGGTCTCGCGATGAAAGTGATGCCTTGGGTGTCGACCGGAACGGCGAAGGCAACCGCGAAGTCCTTGTCCTCCTCCGTCAGGGCACGACAGGGCACCACGACAATATACTTCGCACAGAAACAATAGGAAGTATGAACTTTGCAACCGCTAACGGTTATTCCCTTAGCGTCGCGCTTTGTGACCTTAAGTCCAGTCAGATGTTTCTGCTGGGAAGGCCTGAGAGACCTGTCCCCTTTGGGATCCATCATTCCCCAAACACAATCGTAATCGTTTTTCATGAGGTGCTTGGCGAATTCAACGAACCGCGAGTGATATTCCGTTTTGTGCAACGCGTCCGTTTCGTAAGTTGTGGCCCATAACAGACCGAGAATATTGCACATGCACCAGGTACAGATGCGACGTTGCGTAACTTCGCGTGTCAACCTGACCTTGATGATGGAGTCCTCCATCGTTCTTTGGATGTAGAGATTCAGCCTCCTAACCGGCTCTCCGACGAGAGGTTCGTGAACAACAGATAGTTCACGGAATTCTTCGTCAAAAGAAAAATCATGCAGTTTGGAAATGATGTTCAAGGTGGACTGGAAGCGTGGGTCATCCCAGACCCGCTTTACCTTTTCCCCCAACATGTAGACGTTCGGGGTCATACTCCGAAGATCGTCCACATACTCCGCACCCGTCTTAATTGCCATCTAACCCTCCTTTCGTATCCAAACTCGATGATCTGGTGCCCGACGATCATCCCTCCGCAAACCGACTCTCGCAAACTTATCGGATGATCCCGCAAAGTCGTTTGGCCGATTCAATGGCTTCCTGACGGTAAGGGGCGTACTGGGAGAACTCGTAGAGGAGAAGTTTGCAGGCCTGCCCGGATCCTCCGCCGTGGGTGGCGGAGTGAAGGATGGAGCAGAGTCCCCAGGAGATATTTTCGATGAGGCGGACGATCCGAACCCGATGCTCCGCCGGCTGACCGTCAACACCCCTGAGGTAACGCGCCAGATAGGGGGCAATCTCTGGATTTGTCAGTTCCTTCTCTCCAGGACAGCAAGAGAGGATACCACCCGTGATATCTTCGGCCAGACGGATCAAATCGTAGACGGCCTTGGATATGTAGTACTTGGCGTTGTTCGCGAGAATCGGGTCGGGCAGGTAACCGGCATCTCCGATTTTGAACCCCTTTGCGGCGGCAGCCACACCGCAGGAGAATATCGTCTCAGACAGGGAGTACATGTCCGAAAGTTTGTCCTTCACATGCGACACGTTGCGGATGCCGTTATTGGCCGCCATCAGGTCAGTCGCGGCAATCAAGACATCGGCCCAGCCGGACTTGCACCCCCCTGTGGTCGGCCGGTGGCAGGCCCCGAACATGTTGTTGAATTCATCCAAATACTCCACTTCGCCGCACATGAACACGCGTTCCCAAGGGACGAAGACGTTGTTGAAAATCACCACGCATTCATGAACGCCGTATTTGATGTTCCCAAGGTCGATCTCTGCACCTGGGGTGCGCCGGTCATCCTGGGGTTGACGGACGGAAATATTGATGATTCCGGGGGCGTTCCCGGGAACGGCGCAGACGACAACATAATCCTCGTCGCCCTTGCGGTGCGTTGTACACGGGAGAACCAGTTTCTCGTGGGCGAGAATGGCTCCAGTCTGGGCAAGCTTTGCGCCTTTAAGGACAATCCCGTCCTTGTTCTTCTCAACGACCTTTAAGTACATTTCCGGATCGCTTTGCTTGCACGCCTGAATGCGCCGATCCCCCTTCGGGTCGGTGATGGCCGGACACCCGAGAAGGTCTTCTTTCTGCATCATCTTGATCCAGTTCAGGGCGTTGTCGTGGTACCGGGTGCCCTTGTCATGGTCAATCTTTTTTGTGATGTAGAGCAGAGGCGCGAAGATGTTTTGGGCACAGCGGAACGAACAACAGCCCAGATGACGATTGGCGTACCGGGTAATACTGACCTTCCGGATGAGGTCATCCGTACTCTGGGGGACATGCTGGAAGCGCGAAATCGTCTCGCCGGTGAGGTGTGAGGTTGTGACGAACTGTTCCTGGAGCTCCGCGTTGAAAGCGAAGTCATACGATTCCGCCACGGCATCGATCGCCGGCCGGATCTTGGGATGGTCGTAAAGGTTCTTGATCTTTCCGCCGTCGATGTACAACTCGAAGTTCATCGCCTTGATGCTATCAATGTACTCCTTGCCCGTTTTCATTCTGCTCCTCCTCTGAATTGTCGTATCCTTGTGCGCTGGTTATTCGACCAATTTGTTGGATGACCAATCAATGTGCTGACCCATAGAAAAAAACTCGAGGCATGTCAAGCGAAAATTGCTGCGGAATTCGGGAAGTCGGGAAGTGACGAATTATATGGGTTACGAAGGATTTGGATTGAGTTTTTGGGATAATATTGAATGAGAACCCGAGGCGTCAGGAAACAGCAGTGCGC
>JAQVWF010000082.1 GCA_028698615.1 Syntrophorhabdaceae bacterium | reverse complement strand
GAAAAGAAAGGCCGCGGGCATTGGGTCCTCCTTACCTCCCCCGCTTCTATAACTCATGCGCCAGGGAAAGAGGAGCCGGCTGGGGCAGCGAACCCTTGAGAAATCCTTTCCATCGCGGACAAGCGACCGCTAAAAAATTCTCAGAAGTCCGGAAAACTTGCCTCTTCGACCTTACCGCCGCTGCCGTTGTCATGCTTGTGATGGGAGTCGGATTCTGCCGGGTGGCGCCTGAGACCTTGCGTTGCATGTATTAATGGGTTATACGGACTTATCCATTTAAAAAAACGCTCTTCTTGATTCCAGGGACGGTGACGATGCGAAACAGACCCGTCGAACCGATCGGATTCCCGAAGCCTCTTTTGCTTTTTCTCCTTTCAGCGCTCCTGCTGCTGTCGGTCCCGGCTTCTCCAGCCACGGCCCAGACGCCTTTCTCCGCCCAGGCGACCGAGAGACGCAGCGTCGACGTGAAGGCGAGGGAGGCAGCCATGGCAGAGCACCGGATCGCCCTGGTCATCGGCAATAGCGCCTACCGGATGGGCGCCCTGCGCAACCCCGTCAACGATGCCCGCGCCGTCGCCGCCACCCTTCGGGACCTGGGGTTTTCGGTGGAGGAGCGGACCGACCTATCCTACCAGGAGATGGGCCGGGCGATCGTCCGCTTCGGCCAGTCCATTCGCCGCGACAGCGTCGCCCTCTTCTACTACGCCGGCCACGGACTCCAGGTCCAGGGCAGCAACTACCTCGTTCCCGTGGACGCCCAGATCCATGACGAGGGGGAGGTCCAGTTCGCCACCGTCAACGCTGGCCTGGTCCTGGCGAAGATGGAGGAGGCGAAGAACCCCGTGAACATCGTCATCCTCGACGCTTGCCGGGACAACCCCTACGCCCGCAGCTGGAAACGTTCCTCGGGGGGGCGGGGACTGGCAAAGATGGACGCGCCGGTGGGCTCGATCATCGCCTACGCCGCCGGTCCCGGCGAGACGGCTGACGACGGCAAGGGAAAGAACGGCCTCTATACCGAATCCCTGGTCCGGCAGATGAAGGCGCCGGGCCTCAAGATCGAGGACGTCTTCAAACGGGTCCGCAGCGAGGTGCGCCAAAGGAGCGACGGCCGCCAGGTCCCCGCGGAGACGACGCAACTGGAGGGGGACTTCTATTTTACCCGGGGAACGGTCGAAGCGGCCCCAGCACCTCCTCCGCTGGCGATGGCCCGGCCGCCCGAACCGCCCCCCGTCCCGGCTGCGCCGCGAGCCGGCGAGATCCTTCGCGACCCTGTCACGGGGATGGAGATGGTCTACGTCCCGGGCGGCTGTTATCGGATGGGGGATACGTTTGGAGACGGCAACAGTAGCGAAAAGCCCGTCCACGAAGTATGTGTGAGTGATTTCTACATCGGCAAGTACGAAGTCACACAGGGTCAGTGGAGACAAATCATGGGATACAACCCATCCCATTTCAGCAGTTGCGGCGACAACTGCCCCGTGGAAAACGTTTCTTGGAATGACGCCCAGAATTTTGCCGACAAATTGAATAACCGGACCGGGAAACAGTATCGTCTGCCCACGGAGGCGGAGTGGGAATATGCCGCCCAAAGCGGCGGGAAAAGCGAGAAATGGGCCGGCACCAGCAGTGAATCGTCTTTGAGAGATTACGCCTGGTATGATGCCAATTCGGAAGACAAGACGCATCCCGTGGGACAAAAGAAGCCAAACGTTCTTGGTTTGCATGATATGAGCGGCAATGTCTGGGAGTGGTGTTCGGACGGGTGGGAAATGGATTATTACAAGAACAGTCCGCGCGATAATCCCAAGGGGCCGGCTGACGGTTCCCACCGCTTTTTTCGCGGTGGCAGTTGGAGCCACCGTGCCGCTGACGCGCGTGCGTCGTTCCGCTACTTTGTCAGACCGGAGACTCGGAACGTCAATCTGGGTTTCCGGCTTGTCCTGCCCCTAGGTCAGTGAGCCGGGCAGGCGCGTCATCTCAGGCGTATGTAGGCCGCAGCGGAGCCGGCCTGATTCGACAGAGATAGGCGGGTCACAGGGGCATCGCCCCTGCCGGCGCACGATTTTTTCGGGTGGGCCATTCGGGACCCACTACTTTCCCCCAGGATCACCGACACAGCGCCTGCGCCTGCCGGCCCGGGGATACAGTGGGCCATCTCCATTAGATCCCCTTCGTTGCGTTACACCGGAAAACGCTACTTTTGACTTGTCTGCCTTTAAGGGAAGCTCACGAAGGGTGAACGAAAATGAAAAAGCTGATCATCTCATTGTCGATTGTGCTCACTTTCTCATCGCTAGCCTTCGGCGGAGAACGGACGACGATTTGCGACAAGAACTGGAACGTCAAAAGGATATAAGCGTGACGGTAGCACCTACGATGGAAGCTGGAACATCAAAAGTGAAAAGAGCTAACTGGGCGGCTCAATATGACAAAGGAATCAAGGAATGGCTTCTATGATTGTTCTCCTCTGAATCTTTTCAGCTTATCAACTAATCGAATGTAAACAATTTACTTGCCACCATCAGTAAAAATATATATTGAGCAAGTAACACAAGATCCCAATCCCACAATCAGAGGAGGAATTACCATGGCAGAGCTGATCCAATTAGCGGCGGAAATCGTTATGGCCCATGCATCGGCGACAGAAATGACATCCGAAGACCTGCAGAACGAAATCAAGGCCGTCTATGCAACCCTGAAGGGCCTTGAGACAGGAGATGTCTCCTCAAAGCCAGCCCTGACGCTGCGACAAGCCTTCAAGAAGGACGAGGTCGCCTGCATGGTTTGTGGGAAGACCGGCCTGACCACCCTGAAACGACATCTCGCGGTAGCTCACGACATGAAGCCCGGCCAGTATAGGAAGCAGTTTAACATTCCTTCAAGCCAGCCGCTGGCAGCGAAGGATTACGTTGAAAAAAGACGTCAGATGGCCCTGGACAAAGGATTGGCTGGAAATCTCGAAAAGGCCAGGGCGGCTAGAAAGGCAAAGCCGAAGAAGGTCGTGAAGGCCAAGGCAAAGCCGGTCGTGAAGGCCAAAGCCAAGCCGAAGAAGGCTGCGAAGGCGAAAAAATAGACGACAGAAGCGACACCCAGCCGCAGGAGGACGATTCGCAAAGACGCATTGGTCTCTGCGTCGAGGGAGGGGGTCATGAATAAGATACGCTCAATCGCCGCTTCATTGATGCTGACCTCCGGTGTTACGCACGTCGTCCAGATCCCCATATACGGTGCACATGGATCGGTCATAGGCGCTGCTGCCTTCGGTGTCGTATACTTTATCATCGGATTTTTTCTCTTCGGCAGGTCTCGTGCGGCTTTATGGGCTGGAGCAGTTCTACCCGCAATCGGCGGCGTGCTTGGTGTCTATCGATTTATTTTTCTCCATCCGAACCCATTCAGTGTCTTTCACGTTCTGATCGATCTGGTCGTCGTGCCATGCTGCATAATCCTCCTGATTCGCGGTAGCAAAGAGTAGCCCTCATTTCGACCGGACACCTGAGACGTGCAAATAAGTTGTGGCTGAAGGAGGAAATCATTGGTCTTGCCGGGATTCGCCTTAGTCCCCTCTCCTGCCTCTGTAATTCCGTCCGTCCAAGACAAGACACCCGCAGTTTCATGCAATCAACCCCCCCCGTCTAGGCCCTCCCGCACCGAAAAACTCTTTACACGACCTCTTGTATAAAGCCTCACGCTTCAGAAAATTGTTTCGCTATCCGTTATCTCGCCTCCAAGGTGAGGAGCAGATTTCCTAAACAACCGGCCATAAAACTATTTGACAAAATTTTTATGTTTCATTACTTTCAGCGTAACTCCTCTTCCAAGGAAGGAACGACTAATATAGTGAAACGGGAAAAAACCAAACTGGGCAAATTTGAAATGCAGCTTCTCGCCTATGCCCAGCTCAGGAAAAAGGAATTCATCTTCTCGGGAGAAATTGCCTCCGCCTTAGATATTAATGCCGAACAGGAATGGAAACTCCTCAATCGGATGGCAACTTCCGGCCTGATTATCCGATTGAAAAGGGGGATTTATCTGGTCCCTTCCCGCATGCCCGCCGGCGGTAGGTGGACGGTCAGCGGTTATTACATACTTTCAAAACTCATGGAAGCTCTCAAAGGTCGATACCAGATCAGCGGCCCCAGTGCCTTTAACTTCCATGGCTTTGACGACCAGATACCAAATCGGATTTACGTTTACAATGATCGGATCTTTGGAGAAAGGCAGATCGGCGGAATCGATTTCGTCTTCATTAAGACAGAGGTCAAGCGGTTGGGTTCGACAAAGAGCTTGAAGACGTCTGATGGCATCGACACCGTCATGGTCACCAAAACCAGGGCACTGGTCGATGCCGTTTATGACTGGTCCCGGTACAACACCCTTCCCCGGGCCTACGGATGGATCGAGGAAGCACTGAAGAAAGACCCGGTCATCATGGTCGATACCCTGATCGACGACACGCTCAAGTACGGCAACAAGGGAACAGTGAAGCGTATCGGATATTTGCTTGCCCAACTCGCTATCGATGATGAGCGTCTTCTGAAAATGAAACGAAAACTCGGTCCTACCAAATCATTTATCCCTTGGATACCAAGCCAGACGGCAAAAGGCAGCATCAATAAAGAGTGGGGATTAATTGTTAATGGAGCCCTCCCGCGATCATAGGATCTTGGTCCACGAAGATCAGACGTTCTTCCGTGAGGCAGTGCTTTTCACTGCAGGCCAGAATGGATTGAATGCCACCCTCATTGAAAAGGATTATTTCTGCACCGTCCTTCTGCAGTATCTTTATGACCAGCCAGGTAGCCCCTTGATTTTCCGGGGAGGCACCTGCATCGGCAAGGTCTATGCAGATTTCTATAGGCTCAGCGAAGACCTCGATTTTCTTATTTCAACACCCTCGGGAGCGAGTGTCTCCGTGCGACGGAAAGGAATGGCGCCGGTCCGGGAGTGGGTGAAAAATATTTCCGAGGAGATCGGCATCCTGACCCTCCCCGAGGACTTCACCGGACACAACAGCTCCCGGCAGTACGTCGCTCATGTGACCTACCCCTCGGTCTTCCTCTCGGAAGAGGCAGCCCGCATCAAAATCGAGGTGGGATTGCGTGAAACGACCTTGACGCCGCCGGTGCACCTGAAAGCCAGGACATTGCTGCTGAGCCCCTTCACGCGCAAGCCTCTGGTCCCCGACATCGAGGTGGTCACCCTATCCATGCTGGAGGCCATCGCAGAAAAGCTAAGGGCGGCTCTGACCCGGTTGGAGCCAGCCATTCGGGACTTCTTCGATATCGATTATCTAGCCTCGCAAAACAAGATAAATCTCGATGATCGGCATCTCTTCCAGCTTGTCTCTGAAAAGCTGACGGTGCCTGGAAATCCACCGATCGATCTATCTCAATCCAGGAAAGAAAAACTCAAGGCCCAGCTCAACACGGAACTTAAACCAGTGCTACGTCCCGTCGATTTTGAA
This sequence comes from Syntrophorhabdaceae bacterium, assembly GCA_028698615.1. Classification (NCBI taxonomy): domain Bacteria; kingdom Pseudomonadati; phylum Thermodesulfobacteriota; class Syntrophorhabdia; order Syntrophorhabdales; family Syntrophorhabdaceae; species Syntrophorhabdaceae bacterium. The sequence goes on along the minus strand of JAQVWF010000082.1, from coordinate 546 downwards.
AGATTTGATCTCGACCGAGCTTTTAATATTACTACAAAAGTTGTTCAGATGTTACCGAATTGTGGGAGGAAGATACCCTCTTAAGAACGGGCTTTCGCATATTCTATGAAGAAGCAGATCATCAAGAATATAGGCCCAGCTGGCCACAGACGCAGGCTTAAGGAACGGTTTTGTAATGCCGACCGTAAGGCCCTCGCCGATTATGAGTTGCTTGAACTGCTCCTGGCCTATGCCATCCCCCGCGTCGATACAAAACCTGCTGCTAAAGCGCTCCTGAAGCAGCACAAGACCATCTTCAATGTCCTTCAGCAATCCCCCGAACGGCTCATGGAGATCAAAGGGATCGGACCTGAAGCAGCCAGCTACCTCAACACCATCCAGGCCTGTCTGACTCACGCCATGGAAAGGACCGTCGAGCACCACAGGGCTTTGGTCGGAAGTAAAATCTCTGACTACAGGCAAAGCACAAGGCCATCTCTACTTACAAAACTGACAAGATATTGATACCGGGGAAATCGTCCTAAGTACTTGAAATCATGGTGGAGG
>JAQVWF010000081.1 GCA_028698615.1 Syntrophorhabdaceae bacterium | reverse complement strand
CTGGATTGATAAATGCCTCTGACAAGGTGCCTGAAGCTTTTCAGATTGCCGAGTTCTGCGGCGGCCCCCTCCTTGATAACAGCCTCCCGTACACCGGGGTTCTGATTGCAGGCCCTGATCAACAACTTTGCATGCCAGTCGCTACCGACGGGCAATTGGCCATCAAAATACCTGAGAATGTCCTCGAGAACTCTTTCAACTCCCACATAGACACCGTGAAGTATCAATGTCATCATGGAACCGTAAGCTTCCTTTGTTTCCGTATTCGTCTCAGCCAGGAACAGATCCTTGCTTCTCCGCAATTTCTCACATTCCTTCTCGATCCTGTTCAGTTCGTTCCGGACATCAAGAAATAACGCCAGCATACCTTCGCCCCCTTTCCTTGATACTTCTCACAATGTAATCTGGAGCCTCCTCCATATAGACCAGATGGAACTCCTCTGTCCCCAGCATGTCCTCCACGGTTCCTTCGACAAGGTATTTATGCTCCCAGGGGATTCCGGCAACCGCGAGGTCCACGTCGGAGTGAGCATCGAACTTATCCGTGAGGATGGATCCAAAAATATAGACTTCTTTCGTGCCCAGCCTGGCGAGATATTCGCAGACCGCTTCCGCCTTCTTCAGCAAGGTAGCCTTTCTCCTGTCGGTCTCTTCAATATCTCTTGGCAATAACGTCAATTTGGGCATAGTTGAGTTCCTGGCTGTTATAATAGCATATCATTGAACCCATCAATAAAGAAAGGGACTCGACTCAATCTACAACCCCCGGCAGGATCATTGAGGAAAAATGTGTTTCAGGTAAAAAAACCCGCACCCACCGGGGTACGGGGCCTATGCGGTTCGTGACCACAAAGGGATGATATGGATATTCTATATATTTTGACGGTAATGTCGAGGTATATGCTTTCGCCTTCCGGGGAACCCAGAGAGTCCAGGGAACGCTTCTTAGCGGAACTCATAGACCACCTTTTTCGTCGACCAAGAAGCTTTCATACATCTATTTATTTGGTTTCAGAACATGATATTCAAGCTCGGTATATCCAAAACATGTTTGCCCGTCCGATCCCAAAGCCGGGCGGCAGGTGGCTCCGGCAACCGAACCATGCCAATCAAGCCAGGCGAAGAACGGAAATACGTATCTCATACAAACCTGGCGGTATATTGCCATCAGCTTGCCCGTGGACCTGTTGTAGATCTTTTTTGTGCTGATCGATGCCGTGCCCAGGGATAGCCCCGCTTCTCTTACTGTGCACAGGCTCTTGGGGCCGTCAACAACAACGCAACTGGTTCTTTGATATGCCGGCCTATCGGGATCCCGCGGTAGGGGCACGCAGTGGTAGAACACAGGGGATATTGACCGACGGTGTCGATACGTTCCCCTTTCAGTGACCCGCGATTCGGCATAGGCATACCCTCTTCTGAAAACATCGTCTATGTAGCCTACTACCGTTCTCTCCGAAACGGGCTCGTTCCTGCCATTATCCTCTAGTTCCCACACGTAGTCATGCTTTCCCTCGTAATATATCCCGTCTGTCTCCACTTTCTCGTAGACGGCCACCTTGGGAACCAAAAGACTTGATGGAAAGTAGACGATGGCACCGAGTACCATGTCCCAGGTAGGTACGAGGACGATGAGGATGACGGCCAGCAGTGCATAGAGAGGCCGTTCCGTGCGGCTTCTGACAAAGACCAGAAAGGCAATCGAAATCGCGGCGTATATGGCCATGAAGAAAAGTATCGAGAATAGAATCATAGGCGACGTCCTTCAGTAGACTTGTTAATCGGGATGGAATTGTCATGTCTTCTCATTGCCCGTCGTTTTCTCGCGTCCACATCATCAGCAATGTCGAGATCACTGTCCGGCTTCGTCTTTCCGGCCAGTATTCTCTGAGAGGACCCTGCAGGCTCTTCCCAAGTTCGCGCGGGTTCGGCAACGTTGATATTCGTTCCCGGAGAAAGTTGATGATACGGCGGGCAACCTGCTTGTCGAGCCTTCCGAGCTGCTTTTCTGCAGACCCGGTGACCTCAATCCGCCAGGCCAAGACGTTTCTCGACATCTTCCAGGGAGGAGACCTTCTCCTTTCCTTTGTGTATCTGCTCCTTGACATGATCTGCCAGGTACACTGCCTCCAGATCCGTGAGGTGCTCGACAAGCGCTTCCCGGATGTAATAGCTCTTGGAGCGGCCGGTCATGCGGGCGGGATTGTCAAGACGCTCATCGATCTCATCGGGTACGCGGACTCCTACGATCGTCTTCATGCATCCTCCGGTGAACAAGTTTGACACCTGGCAGGGGGAGGCGTCATGCCACTCTTGCTTTTACGCACGGTTCAACCTTTGGCCAGGTTGTGCGGCGGGCCATCCTGATTTCATAATCTGTCTGGAGACTCAGCCATATTTCGGGAGAGACATTAAAATACTTGCCAAGCCGCAATGCGGTATCTGCCGAGATAGCACGTTTTCCGCGAATGATTTCACTGATGTGTCCGGGTGGAACGTTAATATCCCGTGCAAGTGCGTTTATGTTTATCCCAAGAGGTTTCATGAATTCTTCGTATAGTATTTCCCCCGGGGGAATCAGGTCAAGTAGTTTATCCTTGTTCATTGTTCTTCCCTCGTGACATACTCACGGGATTGAAATCCCGTGCATCTCAAACGATGCTCGAGCTTCCTGCTTCACCCTAAAACCGCGAAATGTTAATTGGCCACTCGTGTCACTACACTCTTCTCAAGTTTCTTAACCCTGGATGACCGTGGAGGTGGGTGCGGGGGACCTAAGTGTTGAGCAATCGAGCAGGAATGACATCATTTCTGTTCCATCAAGCGTGTCGTAGAAACGTATCATCTTCTCATTGTACTCGAGCCTCTGCCGCGCCGGTACGCTGATAACATCGTAGCCGTCCGTCAACAGCACCCCGTTCATCATAAGCCTCGATGTGCGCTTGTTGCCGTCGTAAAAGAACTGGTTGAGGGCACCGAATAGATAAAAGACCATACCCTTTTCAGCTGTATTGGATATCCCGTTGATGAACGTTGCCCCCCGTTCGAAAAGAGAGTCCAGCTCCTGGTAGGCGGGCGGTTTAAAGTTCGTGCCGGCAATACCGACCCCGCCCTTGCGGAAGGTTCCCCACTCAAGGGCCTCTTCACGGGCGACAATGCCATTGAGTTTACAGAATACTTCCCTGTCCAATGAAAAGTTGCCGTCTTTGACCATGTCTATAAGCCGCTTCCAGCTCTTTGCCTGATTGAGGACCTGGACTTCGTCCTCGACCCTGTGTCCGCCGACAGTAACACCTTCCAATAACGTTTTCACTTCGGGAAACGTAAACGGATTGCCTTCCAGGGCGGTTGTATCCCACACGAATTCGGGGAACAGCTTCCGGACCCTGAAGATTGCCTGGTCCCTGTTCGGTTCGGGGAGGTCAATGGCAAGATCGTTCGGGCTGTAGGTGAACCCCAGCTTCTTTTTCATGTTGTTCTCATCCTTCGCCATGTCTTCTGATTCCTTAAGAAATATGTAACATTATACATAGCTCCAGAGTGCTGTCAAGGAGCATGAAATATCTCTAAATGCCAAATAGCATTCACGCCGGCAGTCCTTTTCGCGATCAAGAACGGGTGCGCCGGCAGGTTGCTGTCAGGAGATCACTTCTCCGTGATCTCCACCTTCCGGTAGTTCGCCATCATCCTGCCGTATTCTTCCCGCGGGGCAGGTTCCCGTTCGTTCCTGGCGATCTTCTCCGCGAACCGTCTTGCATCGTTGCCGTGAAGGACCGGGGTTTCCTTGATCTTCCTTGTCATCAATATCGTCGAGGAGTTCCAGATCGTATCCTCCGGTTGCGAATTTCAGGGAACGGGTGTCAGACCGTCGGAATCCACCCCGATTCTTCTGCGGGATCTCGAACCTTCCTGGTCGGCCGGTCTATAATGTCGGCTTTAAGGCTATGCCGGCCACCCGATCTGATGCGTTCAAGGATTATATCCGCCGAGGGTATGACGTGGGCCCGTTCCAGACCTACCAGAAACCCGTAGGTAGAGACAACATGAACGGGATAGACGCCAAAAAAGGAAGGGTCCGCCGTCTGCTCGTCTTCGAAAAGAAACAGATACGGCCCGGGCTCCAGCTGCTTCGATTTGATCGCCTGTAATACCGACTCCTCTCCCTGGTCGGCAAACTTCTTGTGATCATACTTCCCGACAGACTCCAGTGCTTTTCTTGTTTCACCTATCTTTGTTGCGACGACCTTGATCTGCGTCCTGTGTTTCCGGTACCACTTGTCAATAACAGCTGCATCTTGAAGCTCGTCTTTCCTGTAGGTGGCTTCAAAAAGCACCTGGTCCGTCATGACGACGGGGAGTTTTGCCTTAAAGATCAGTTCGAGGCAATCCTCTCCCCCGTGAGCGAGGCTAATAAGCGGAGACGCGTCCGGGAGGAGCAGCTTGACTTTTTCCCTCTTAATACTCATCGATCGCCCCCGAATTGAAGGCGATGGCCCGCGCAACGTATTCGCCTTCTTTCTCCGCTCGCTCACGACCGACCTCCGGCCATGGTATTCCGTGTTCATTCATCAGGGATGTAAAGGCTTCGAGTTCCACCGGGTCAAGGCCGATTGCCCGCATTGCCTCGGACCTCTTGATCTGTCCTGAGGAGTAGTCCTCAAGGATCTCAATAATCTTTTTTTCATCAGGTGTGTTATCGGCCATTCGGTTGCTTAAGCCCAGGTGTTCAGACAGAAGACGTCTTACCATCTCACTGACAGACGTCCTATCCTGCAAAGCCTTTGATTTCGCCGCCATCATCAGGGAGTCATCCAGATTCAATGTATAAGCTCTAAGCATAAACACCTCCGCTGGGCAGAGTTACTCATTAAGTATATACGTAATTGCGTATCTGTCAAGTGTCATGAGCGCCAGAAGACGTTTCGCATCCCTGGGAATCCTCTATCTCCACGATCTGCAGTATGTTCCCGCCGCGCTGGATGAAGATCCTTTTGGCCTGGCCCTTGCTCTCTGCCTCGATGTCAACGCTTGCCGTCTCGCCGGTCGGTTTTTCCCAGGTGATCCGGAAGGGTCTCCTCATACTCGTGCCCCCTGTCATGTGTTTAATCTCTCACTGTGAGATCAGAGCCTCTCCATACAGGCTCCGGCGTTACGGACCTGTATATTTGACCCCGGTGAGTCTCGAGAAATTCTTCTTGTCCTTTGCCGGCTGGACCGGTTCTCCGTTCTTGTCCCAATCTTCTATGATTCTTTGCATATCATCGTTCCACTGTATCAAGCCACTCTCAATCCAATCATTGAGAAGTGCCAGGGGAGACCGGTTTTCTCTGCCAAATTCCTGTTCAAGGAAATCGATCAGGCTGTTGTCGGTGGAAGAGATGTCGAGACCATATGCGGCGACATAGGCGGCGATTTTCTTATCCACGGAACTTAGCCCGAAGCTCCTCCCGGTTTTCAAGCTTGTCTGTCCTGAATCAACGATCTGTCTCACTACGGCAAGATGAAGCTCAAAATCCTCGCCTGTGTTCCTCAGGACGCCGTAGGGCCGTATCTTGTCCTTGTAGCTGGTTCTCCAGGGATACCTGGTCTTGAATTTCTGTGTCCTGAAGATCTCCTCGCAGACTTCCTGGACCGTAACACAATCAAAACGTTCGTCGACGAACATATCGGGGGCAATTCTTATAAGCATCAACACGCTGCAGGTGTCACAGAGGATATTCATGATCAGTTCTGGAAGGACGGCAGCGTCCGCAACAGTTCTGCTTTAATCTCCTTGCCGTCCAGTCCGCCATCGACACCGAAGATCTCCGCCAGCTTCCTGTCCGATATTGATTCTAACTGGCCCGAGACGATACCAAGGAAATTCTTGCTCAATGCGGACATCTTCCGAAGAAATTCCCTGGGGTCATCCCCGGCGAAGATTATCTCCCCAATTGTAGGAAACTGCTTCCTGAGGTTGGCATCCGCACCGCCGACAGGCAATTCGAAACGCGGTCTGGTGGCTTTGATCGCCTTGACAATCCCGAACAATGAATGGCCATTGGTTCTCGCGAAGC
>JAQVWF010000080.1 GCA_028698615.1 Syntrophorhabdaceae bacterium | reverse complement strand
AATTTCTTTCCCATGGGGCCGGGTTACCTCACGGCGGCGCTGAAAAGGGCTGACTGTGACGTCGAGGTGTACGCCATGGATGTCTTCCATTACAGCAACGACGAACTGGCAAACCACCTTGATTCTTTTGAGTATGACCTCATATGCTGCGGTTTTCTCGCCGCCCGCTTCAAGGAGACCATCCTGGGTCTTTCCGATGTGGTCAATTCGCATAAGAAGAATGCCTGGTTTGTCCTTGGCGGCCACGGCCCTTCGCCCATCCCCGAATATGTCCTCAAGACGACAGGGGCGGACGTGGTGGCGATAGGCGAGGGGGAGCTGACGATCGTCGACCTTGCAAGGTGCAAGGCAGGCGGGGGCGATCTCGCGCAGGTGAAGGGCATAGCCTACCGTGAGGGCGGCACCGTCCGCGTGAACGAAAGGAACAAACCCGTCAGGGACCTCGATGCTCTGGGTTCACCGGCCTGGGACCTCTTTCCCATGGAGAAGTATACAACCTGTCTCAGGTTCCCTGGAATGTCCGCGGAGGACCGCGCGTTTCCGGTCCTGTCGAACAGGGGCTGCATCAACAGGTGCAATTTCTGCTATCGCCTTGAAAAAGGCATCAGGGGCAGAAGCATACCGGGCATCATCGAAGAGATGGAGAAGCTTCAGGAGAGGTACGGGGTCACATACTTCTTCTTCATCGATGAACTCTTCGTGTCATCGAAGAAGAGGGTAAGGGATTTCGGGAAGGCATTGAAAGAGAGCGGCATCAAGGCCATGCTCAACCTCGAGAGCCGCGTCGACGTCTTCGATGAGGAGATCGCGGAGATCCTCAAGGAGATAGGATGTGTTTTCATTAACATCGGATTCGAATCCACCTCTCAGCGCGTCCTCGACAGGATGCACAAGAACGTCACCGTGGAGCAAAACTATCGGACGGCGGAGATAGCGGGGTCGATGGGGATCGGGCTGGGCCTCAACTGCATATGGGGCGAACCCGGTGACGATGAGCACAGTCTCAGGAGCAATGTTGATTTCATCATGAAGTACAATCTCTACGACCAGATAAGAACGATAAGGCCCGTCACGCCCTATCCGGGATGCGACCTATATTATGACGCCATTTCGATGGGGCTTCTCAAGGGCCCCGAGGAGTTTTTTGAAAGGTTCGTCAATTCCGACCTGCTGACGGTCAACTTCACCGGAATACCGGACAAGCGGTGCTACGAGCTTCTCCTTGACGCAAACAGGCGCCTCATAACGGACCATTTTCAACATACAAGCAAGGATATGGAAGCGGCAGAGAACCTCATCGAGAAGTTCAGACAGCTCTATGCCGGCGAGATAACCTCCTTCAGGGGAGCGAGAAGCGACGACACCCTGGAGCACAAGAGAAAGACCCTGTGAGTGGACAATGGCCGATTACCTTGATGTAGTCTATAGCCAGAAGGAGCGTCCCTATACGGATTATCCCGCCCGGCTGTGCCTCCATCTCTTTCACCGTTTCCGAATGGCCCCCGGCATGGCCTTTCTTGAAGCGGGGTGCGGCAGGGGCGAGTTTCTTAAGGTTTTCAGGGACCTGGGGCTTAACGCGTGCGGTGTCGACATCTCCCGGAAGGCGCCGGAGTTCAACCCCGACATCCCCGTCAAGGTCTCCGATATCGAGCGGGAGGGTATTCCGCACGGTGACAACACTTTTGACATAGTCTACTCGAAGTCGGTCCTCGAGCATTTCCGCGAGCCCGAAAGGTACATGGAAGAGGCCGTGAGGGTCCTCAGGCCCGGCGGCATGCTCATAACCCTCGTTCCCGATTGGGAGTCATGCTACAAGATATACTTCGATGACCACACCCACAGGAGCCCCTTTTCGCTGGTGTCGCTGGGCGATATCTACAAGATGCACGGGTTGGTCGATATCGACGTCTTCAAATTCCGGCAGCTGCCCCTTGTCTGGAAGTATCCTGCGCTCAATTACCTGTGCCGTGCCGTCTCGCCATTTGTCCCGGTGCGAACGAAGATAAAACCGCTGAGATGGTCGAGGGAACTCATGCTCTGCGGATACGGCACAAAGCCTGCCAATGAAGAAAAAGGAGAATAACAGTGGACCTTGAGCTTAGAGGGAAGCGCGTTCTTGTCACGGGGTCCACCCGGGGCATAGGCCGGGCGGCGGCGCATGGTTTCATGGATGAGGGTGCAAGGGTGGTTCTGACGGGCCGGAACGAGAGCGCCCTGGGGAAGGCGAAGGACGAGCTGGCCTCGCACTGCAGCCCGGCGGACATACTCTGCCATGCCTGTGATTTCAGGTCCCCCGAGGACATAAGGGTCTTGAGGGAATTCATCATTTCGTCCTGGGGTGGTCTTGATGTCCTTGTTGCGAATGTCGGTTACGGAGTGAGCCTGCCCGATCCCATCCCCCCGAAGGCGCACATGGAGGAGGTGCTCGCCGAAAACCTCCACAGCGCCGTTGATTCCGCGCGGGAGTTCCTTCCCCTTGTCGCGGCATCGAAGGGGAGCATCGTTTTCGTTTCCTCCATTGCCGGGGTGGAGGCGTTCGGCGCGCCCGTCGACTACTCGATGGCGAAGACGGCGCTCATCGCCTTCTCGAAGAACCTTGCCAGGAAGACTGCCGACCAGGGGGTGCGCGTCAATTGCGTGGCTCCCGGAAATGTTTATTTCGAAGGAGGAAGCTGGGATATGAAGATGAAGAACGACCCTGAACGTATACGGACCATTATCGAATCGACGGTCCCCATGAAACGATTCGCCGCGCCGGGGGAGATAGCCGACGCGATACTTTTCCTGTCCTCCCCAAGGGCCTCCTTCATCACGGGTGCCTGCCTCATCGTGGACGGCGGGCAGACGACAACACTCTTTTAACCATGAAGAACATATTCGATATAAGAGGAAAGATCATCGTCATCACCGGCGGCACGGGTTTTCTCGGAAAGAGACATGCCGAAGCCATAGCGGACGCCGGCGGAGTGCCCGTCATCCTCGACCTGAAGAAAAAGCCGATCGATGCCCTGGTCGATGACATTAATCAAAGACATGGTGCCGGCGCGTCCGGTTACCGAACTGACATCACGAAGGAAAAGGAAGTGGCGGGGACCTGTGAAAGGGTCCTGAAGAGGTATGGCCGGGTCGACGTGCTCATCAACAATGCCGCGAACAATCCCGTCGTCGACAGATCGAACACACTCTCGAATGCCTCGCGCCTGGAGAACTTCCCTGTGGGTGTCTGGGAACAGGATATCGCCGTGGGCCTCACCGGGGCGTTCCTGTGCGCGAAACACTTCGGCCACGCCATGGCGCGCTCAGAAGGGGGCAGCATCATCAACATATCCTCGGACCTCGGGGTCATCGCACCGGACCAGAGGCTTTACAGGACGGAGGGGGTTTCGGAAGAGATGCAGAGTGTGAAGCCCGTGACATATTCCGTCGTCAAGACGGGGCTCATCGGTCTTACGCGTTATCTCGCGACGTACTGGGCGGACCGCAATGTGCGATGCAACGCCCTGTGCCCCGGGGGCGTCTACAACAACCAGGGGGAGGGGTTCCTTGTCCGTTTGAACCAGCTCATACCCTTGGGCAGGATGGCCCGGCCCGACGAGCTCGAGGGGGCGATAATCTTTCTCGCCTCGAATGCCTCTTCCTACATGAACGGTTCCGTTGTCGTCATTGACGGCGGCAGAAGCTGCTGGTAGATACTTGCCCGATAAAAATATATTCCTCGCAACGACATCCATCGAAGAGTTCTGGGACCCCTCTGCAAGGCTGCTGCTCCTCGGCGAATGGTGCAGGAGCTACAGCAGGAGGGAGTATCTCGGGTCCCTCGATGTCACCGTATTGGAGCCTCCCTACACGGACGCGGAGGTTCCGGGAATATTCACCTACCTTGACGGGGTCTACGAAAGAGCGCTCGTCCTCCTGTCGGATAGGCTCAATGCCGTCCACGGGGTGCGTCACACGCAGAGGTACTGGAGGATACTCGTCGGCACATGGCTTCTCCATTTCATCCACGCCGCCTACGACAGGTACGTCCATATCTCCTCGGCCCTCGCATCGTACCCTGATCTGACAACGGTTTGCCTTGACGAGGCCTCCTTCCAAACGCCCGGCGAGACGATCGAGTTCATGGAGCTTTTGAAGAGCGACCTGTATAATCTCCAGATGTTCAGCCGCATACTGGGCAGGCTGAACGGGCCGTACCCGAAAAGGAAGGTTGACGGGAGGGACTATTCACAGGTGTCGGTGCACAAGGTACTGCCGAACAGGGCCGTATCTCTGACGAAGAGGTTCCTCGCGCGGACCCTCTCCCTGCCGGGAGGAAAAGAGAGAAAGATATTCTATCACAATGCCTACTTTTCACGGTCCGCCGAGGCAAAGCTCCTGATGATGACCGGTTTTGCCATGTCCCGCTTCTTTTATCCCTCTATCGATTTCGGGGGAACCACGCTGGACAGGGGGAAGCGGGGGTCCATAGGGACGGGGGCATTCGGCGCCAGCGAATTTGAGGGGCTCCTCTTCGGGCTCATCGCCGAAGAGATCCCCATCGTATTCGTCGAGAGATACAGGGAGACGGACGATGCCGTTCACGCGTTGTACCGGGACGAGCCCGCAGCCCTCATGAGCGCCACGTCCTGGCATTACAACGACGTCTTCAAGATATGGGCGGCCTCCCGGGCGGAGAAAGGCGCCCTGCTCGTTGGTGTGCAGCACGGAGGCAACTACGGCATCATCAGGTACTTCCTCCAGGAAGGGCAGGAGCTTTCCGTTGTGGACAGGTTCTATTCCTGGGGATGGACAAGGGGTGCGACGCACGCCGAGGTGAGGCCCATGTCTGCGACAAAGCTCCTGGGAAGGGCAAAGGGCGGGCGGCGGCAAAAGAGCAGGGAGATACTGTACGATCTCGCGGTCTGGATGCGGTGTCTGGTACAGTTTCCCCTGACAGTGCAATACTGGACTCGCTACTTTGAAGACATAAACGTCTTCGCCCGTTCCCTGTCGGACGAGGTCATGGATAATTTGAGATTGAGGCCCCACAGGGAAGACATGGGATGGGAAGTGCGGGAGAGATTGAAGGACGCCTTTCCCGCGAAGGTTCCCGTGGAAACCTGGGACGTGCCCTTTGAGAAGAGCCTCCAGAACTGTTGCCTTTTCCTCTGCGGTCATCCAATGTATTCAACCACCTTCATCGAGGCCCTGCACGTCAACAAGCCGATGATCCTTTTTTACGAGCCTTCCTTTTCAGCGAACGCACTGCATCCCGACGCAGTTGAATATTTCGAGGATCTGCACTCCGCCGGGATACTCTTCAAAAGTCCCGTGGAGGCCGCCGAAGAGGTCAACAGGGTCTATGGCCATGTGGATGAGTGGTGGAATGAGGACGGTCGCCAGAGCAAGGTGGCAAGGTTCAGGGGCAGGTTCTGCAGGGTGTCCGAGAACGCCATGAATGAATGGGCGCACGAGCTCAGCGGGATTCTGGCGGCGGGACAGGGCGGTGACGGAGTGCATGAATGACCGTTAACATCGATCTTGGCTGCGGACAGAGGAAAAGGGAAGGGTATGTGGGCGTCGACGCCCTGGCGCTGCCGGGTGTGGACATTGTCCATGACCTCGATGTATTTCCCTATCCCTTCGACGATAATTCGGCGGAAAAGGTCTGGATGGACAATATCCTGGAGCATCTCAAGGACCCCCTCAAGGTCATGGAAGAGATACATCGCATCAGCGCCAATGGGGCCGAGGTGGTTGTCAGCGTTCCCTATTTCAGGAGCTGTTATGCCACCATCGACCCGACGCACAGGAATTTCTTCGGCGTCTGGTGGTTCAGTTACTTCGACCCTTCGCATCCCTTCCACGATCGCTACAGGTACACCTGTTCGCAGTTCCGGCTGGAGAGGCTGGAATTCGACAGGGAATTCAGGGGCGGCAGGATGGGCATCTTCCACCGCTTCCTTGTCAGAGTGGCCGAGAGACATCCCTATTCATACGAACTGAGATTGTCCCATCTCTTTCCATTGAATTCTCTCACCTATCATTTGAGGGTTATAAAATGAACGGGGAGGTTGAACTCTTGCTGGAAGGCAGAAA
>JAQVWF010000079.1 GCA_028698615.1 Syntrophorhabdaceae bacterium | reverse complement strand
TCGAGACGGCTCTCCGCTACACCATAAACCATAGCTTTACCTGGTTCGGTGAAGTGGCGAACTATACGATGATCTTCTGTACATATCTTGCCGCATCCATCGGGATCAAGTACGGAACCCACTTTTCTATGGAGGCGATAACGGAATATGCGCCTGACAGGGTGAGCCACCTCCTGAAGACTGTCGCGTATTTCCTATCGGGCCTCGTGACGATCCTCTTTGTCTGCTATGGCATCAGGCACATTATGACACTCAATATGTACGGTGTGAAGAGCTCTGCCATGCAGATTCCGATGTACCTTCCCTACATACCGATCCCTCTTTTTGCTCTCACGATGACCTTTCGCTTTTTTGCACTCTCTTATCGCCACTTCAGAGGTTTTCTCGAAAGGAAACCATTCGAGAGAGTGAGGAGAAGATAGCCAATGGACCTGGTGCTTATTCTTCTGTGTTTCTTTGCTCTCCTCGCTCTTAGCGCCCCCATCGCCATTGTCCTCGTGGCAACGACGGCAGTCTACCTTATTTTCATCGCCCAGACGCCGCTTACCTCGCTTATTCAGCAATTGTTCAACGGGCTCGACAACTTTGTGCTCCTCGGTGTCCCCTTCTTTATTCTTGCAGGCAACATCATGGCGGAAGGCGCTATTTCGAACAGGCTCGTGAATGTGATGAAGCTTTGCGTCGGCCGGTTCAGCGGAGGGCTTGCCATGGCCTCTATTCTGGCCTGCATGTTCTTCGCGGCAATTTCGGGTTCGTCACCGGCTACCGTCATCGCTATCGGAAGCATCATGATGCCTGCCCTTGTAAAGGAAGGGTATGGAGAGCGTTTTTCCATCGGCCTCCTCACATCCTCCGGTTCCCTGGGGATTCTTATCCCCCCGAGCATTCCCATGATCCTTTACGCCCTTGTCATGAATGTGTCCGTGGCGGAGATCTTCATGGCGGGGTTCCTGCCGGGGGTGTTCCTGGGCCTCTGTCTCATGGGATATGCCTTCTACAAGGCCAGGGAACACGGCTGGAAATCGGAAACTACCTATACCTTGAGGGAAGCCCTGAAGATATTGAAGGATGGGATCTGGGCTCTTTTGTTGCCTGTTCTCGTCCTTGGCGGCATCTATGGAGGTGTCTTCACCCCTACCGAGGCAGCCGCGGTATCGGTCGTTTACGCCCTGGTTATCGAGCTTTTCGTTTACAGGGAGCTGAAGATCAACCGTCTCTTCACCATTTGTAGAGATTCAGCCATCCTGTCGGGGTGTCTCCTTTTCATCCTCTCCTGCGCCATGACCTTTATCTGGTTTCTTACTGTCGAGCAGATACCGGTGAAGCTCGCGGAGTTCATCGTTGCCAACATTGAGAGCAAATGGCTCTTTCTCCTGGCAATAAATGGCGCACTTCTCATTATCGGGGCGCTGATGGACATCGTGACGGCGATCATCATCATATCGCCCATTCTCGGTGAGACCCTCGTTAAGTATGACATCGATCTCGTTCACTACGGGATCATCATGATCGTAAATGTCGAATGCGGCTTTCTCACCCCGCCCTTCGGATTGAACCTCTTTGTTTCGATGGCCATCATGAGACGTTCCCTTGTCGAGGTCGGCAAGGCCATCCTGCCTTTTATCCTGATCTTCTTTGGATCCCTTCTTGTTATCACCTATGTTCCTTTTCTCTCAACGTTCCTCCCCAAGCTCTTTCTGGGGAAATGATGTGCAGGAGAGAGATAGGACCCATGGGACGCATGGAACCGTCCGTATTGACACAGTCAAGATATCTGTTACAGTATTCATAATGTTCTGATATATTGAGATATTATTAGTCATCGTGGGAGAGCAGATGAAATATCCATCCAGAACACGACAGGAACTGCCCGGAGCGATATCCACCTTAAGGCGGAGAATCAAAGAAATACCACCTTTCAAGCTTGCCCCTTCCCCCGTATCATTTATTACCTTATGGAAGCCGGATGAAAGAACCTCACAGAACAGGTGAACCATACAAAAAGGCAACGGTACTGATACAGGGGACGGGAGGATTTCAAGCGAGACTCAGCAAGGAACTTCCCATCTGGCCTGACAATGAGACAAGCGATGCAATTCTCAATGAACCGCAAAAGTCCGGGTTTGTCGATAAAGTTGAAACAGAGCTCAGGAGAGGAAGCGGTGAGCTGCAGCGCAAAACATTGCATCCCGAAGGCTGCAAAAATAAATGAGCCATTTCCCGAATTCCTCAGGTCCAGCAACTTCAAGAACGTGGTAGTATGTTTATATCGTTAGCCAGAGCTCTTGGAGGTATATGTGATGGAAGACGAACGCCGAACCAGAGAACAGCTTCTCAATGAAGTTTCAGAGCTGCGCCAGTTTGTTTCTGAACTGAGAAAGAGTGAAAAACGATATCGTGACCTCATGGACAATGCTCTTGTTGGAGTCTTCCTGAGCAATATCGAGGGCGACGTTCTTTACTATAACGATGCGTGCTTACGCATGTTCGGTTTTGAGACCATGGAAGAAGCCGCGTCAGGCGGTGTTTCTGTCCGGTATCGAAACCAGCGGGACAGAAACACCGTCCTGGAGATTCTTGAACAAACCGGCAAACTTACCGGTTTTGAGGTAGAATTTGTCACCAAGAAGGAAGAACCCATCGTTGTCCTTTTGAGCGCAACCCTTGAATCGGGTGTCATAACGGGGATGATGATCGACATCACTGAACGTAAGCAGGCGGATGAGGCACTGAGAAAGAGTGAAAGTCTTTACCGCCTCCTGGCAGAAAACGCATCGGATGTGATCTGGACGATGGATATGAACCTCAATTACACGTATGTTAGTCCTTCCATTGCAAGGCTTCGGGGCATTACCGAAGGCCAGCCTGTTCATCAGTCGCTAAAGGATGTTGTATCACCGCGTTCTTATGAGATGGTGCTTGGCATCCTGCGAGAGGAGCTTGCCAGGGAGACCATTGAACAGGCGGATATGTTCAGATCCCGTGTACTTGAAATGGAGCATATACGTAATGATGGCTCAACAGGATGGGCTGAGGTCAAGGTCTCTTTTTTGCGTGATGCAAGCGGCAGGCCCACGGGGATTCTGGGGGTGACACGGGATATAACCCACCGGAAAGAGGCCGACAGAGAACTGAAATGGGCCATGGAGAAGATGAGAAAAAACCTGGCGGGAACCATCCAGGCCGTGTCGTTGATAATAGAGACCAGAGACCCTTATACCGCAGGTCATCAGAGGAAGGTATCAAATCTTGCGCGGACGATTGCCGAAGAAATGGGTTTACCAAAGGACATGATCGATACTATCCGCATGGCGGGTGTCATCCACGACATAGGCAAGATGTCGGTTCCATCTGAAATCTTAAGTAAGCCTGGCACGCTCACAAATGTAGAGATGAGTTTCATCAAGGCTCACCCTCAATCAGGATATGACATACTCAAGGATGTGCAATTGCCCTATCCCCTGGCAGAGATAGTCCTCCAACACCATGAAAGATTAGACGGTTCGGGGTATCCGCAAGGCTTAAAGGGTGGCGAGACCCTCCTTGGAGCAAAGATCATTGCAATTGCTGACGTAGTGGAAGCCATTTCGTCTCATCGTCCCTACAGGCCTGCTAAAAGTATTGATGCTGCCCTTGAAGAGATAGAGAAGAACAAAGGCATCCTCTATGACGAGAAAGCGGTGGAGGTGTGTCTTGAGTTGTTTAGGGACAAGGGGTTTGTGTTTGAACCAACGGGATCATAATTTGTCTTGCTTCTACCAGTACTAATCACTTTTCCAATTTATAGGTTCTGGTTGCCTTGCAAAAATAAAATAAACAATTAATAATTCTTGATAGATACCGCAAAAGGAGGCGTAAGGTGGGCCGGGAAAAGACGCATAAAGAACTGGAAGTAACCAAAGTATCTGAAGACGCAGTCCGCGAATACGCCGAGAGCATCATCAACACCATGCGTGAAGTCTTGATCGTCCTGGACCAGGATCTAAGGGTGATCACTACCAGCCGCGCATACTATGAATTCTTTAAGGTAAAACCTGAAGAGACGGTGGGTCAGCTTATCTATGACCTGGGGAATAAACAGTGGGATATCCCCGGGCTGCGGGAGCTGCTGGAAACCATTCTTCCCGAAAAGGCGGCCTTCGATAACTACGAGGTCGAACACGACTTTGCCGTTATCGGCAGGCGCACCATGCTTTTGAATGCCCGGCAGATCCAAAGAGCGTCGGGAAAGGAACGGGTCATCCTCCTTGCCATGGAGGACATTACCGACCGCAAGCGACTGGAGAACTTGTTAGCGGAGTCCGAGGAGCTCTTCAGACGTCTCTATGAGACCGCAAGCGACGGGATAGTGCTTCTCGAAAAAGGAGAAGGGAAGATAACCCGTGCCAATCCGGCCATCGAGAAGATGTTGGGCTATAGCAATGAAGAGAGTATCGGCAATAAGCTTCAGGACATCGGTGTTTCGCTGGATATGCATGATTTCCAGGCGACAATGCAAGAATTGAACAGGAGCGGCATTATCAATTACAACGATATTCCCGTGAAAACCAGGTCCGGGCAGCATATCGATACGGATATATATCTCGTCGACAAGACAACGTTGGTGCAATGCAATATTCGTGACATCACCGATCGCAGACAGGCCGAAGCGGAACTGAAGGAGTCGAAGGCACTCTTCGAGGCAGTCGTGGAAAATCTGCCGCTCATGATTTTCCTCAAAGAGGCAACAGACCTGCGTTTTGTAGTATTCAATCGCGCCGGAGAGGAACTCCTTGGATATGACCGCAGGGATCTGATCGGGAAGAACAACCTGGACCTGTTTCCCCCCGAACAGGCAGCCCACTTCATGGCCAAGGACCGGGAAGTGCTCGATGGAGAGATTGACATGCTGGACATCCCGGAAGAGCCTATCCTGACGGCCAAGAAAGGCCAGCGGCTTCTCCATACCCGGAAGGTTTGCATCCGGGGTTCCGATGGGGTCACAAAATTCCTGTTGGGCATCTCTGATGACATCACCGAGCGCAGGCAGGCCGAGGCGAAAATTAAACAACAGATCGATGCCATGGAGGCCTCGATCGATGGTATTGGAATCCTTAACGAAGATCAAAAATACGTGTACGTGAACGAAGCTC
The DNA here is from genome assembly GCA_028698615.1 of Syntrophorhabdaceae bacterium. NCBI lineage: Bacteria > Pseudomonadati > Thermodesulfobacteriota > Syntrophorhabdia > Syntrophorhabdales > Syntrophorhabdaceae > Syntrophorhabdaceae bacterium. The sequence goes on along the minus strand of JAQVWF010000079.1, from coordinate 1,179 downwards.
ATGCACGGATCTACGGGTACGATGCAGCGGAGGAGTTAATAGGACAATCATGGCATATTCTTTATGAAGAGGATGAACTGCAAAGATTCAATCGCGATATCATGCCGGAGTTCGGCCGAAAAGGACAGTGGCGGGGTGAGGCAACAGGAAAGAAGAAAGACGGGAGCGCTTTCTTCCAGGAGGTGTCATTAACGGCACTGGATAGCGGTGGGTTGATATGTGTTGTCCGCGACACCACCGACCGCAAACTCGCCGAAGAAAGACTGAAGCAGACCATGGAGAAGTTAAGAAAGAACCTGGTAGGGACCATCCATGCAATGTCTTTAACCGTCGAAGCACGAGACCCTTACACCGCGGGCCACCAGGAAAGGGTATCAAGCCTTGCGTGGGTGATCGCACAGGAGATGGGACTTCCGAATGATACCGTCGATACCATCCGCATGGCGGGCAGCATCCATGACATAGGCAAGATATCGGTACCCGCCGAGATCTTAAGCAAGCCCGGCAAATTAACGGACATAGAATTCAGCCTCATCAAGGTCCATCCCCAATCGGGATACGACATAATCAAAGATACGGAATTACCGCATCCCATAGCCGAGATCGTCCTCCAGCACCATGAACGGCTGGATGGTTCAGGCTACCCCCGGGGATTGAAGGGTGAACAGATCCTTCTCGAATCCCAGATCATCAGCGTTGCCGACGTGGTTGAGGCAATGGCGTCCCACCGTCCCTACAGGCCGGCAAGGGGGATCGATTCAGCCCTTGAAGAGACAGAGAAGAGCAAGGGTATCCTCTATAATGCTGGGGTGGTGGATGTGTGTGTGAAATTGTTTCGGGAGAAGAAGTTTTGCTTTGAAAGCGTGCTCAAGTAAAAACACGCAAAGGTGAGCAATACATGGCCTGGTATCAGAGCATCTGCTTAACCTCATCAACGACGTGCTCGACATGGCCAAGGTCGAAAGTAAATCGCAGAAAAAGTGCGCAATTGGTGAGGTATGAAAATGTTCGGATTTTGTGAACCTCTGATAATTTGGCGCGCCCGGCAGGGGTCGAACCTGCAACCTTTGGATTCGTAGTCCAACACTCTATCCAATTGAGCTACGGGCGCGTGGGTGTAATTATAGCGGTTTCGCCCTGTCTTTTCAACTGCCTTTTGCCGATAATACGGTCAGAGGC
>JAQVWF010000078.1 GCA_028698615.1 Syntrophorhabdaceae bacterium | reverse complement strand
CCAGAGAACACATGTGTTTCATCAGGTCATGGTGTGCTTGATTTTATGCTATGCGGATAATGATGGAACGCGCAGAAGAATGGTCGGGATGACTGGATTTGAACCAGCGGCCTCTTGCTCCCGAAGCTAAATAATACACATTTCAAGGCTTTTCTTACAGTTTCAAATCAATTGATGTAGTCTTATAACCTATTGACATTCTATATTATTTCAGGGTATTTATATTTTCATGACGTTTCATTGTGTTGCTTTTATTTTAGTCCCCATTTAGTCCCCGAATTTGGGGACTACAAAAAGGAGGTCAAAAAGCATGGCGAAAAATACCGGAAAACAATTGAAGCTAGACAGCATGGCCGTCGAAAAGGCTAGGCCCAGATCGACCCGTTACGAGCTGGCGGACGGCGAGGGCTTAATTCTCCGCATTATGCCGACAGGCGGGAAATCCTGGCATTTACGTTATGTTTTTGATAGCGATCAAAAACGCATATCATTGGGGAAATATCCGGGGCTGTCGCTCAAAGATGCCAGGGATAAAAAGGACCAGGCATTAAAGGACGTTGCGAATGGTATTGATCCAGCGGAAAAAGCCGACGAAGAAAAACGCAAACGAAAAGAAGCTTTAACATTTGCGGACCTTCTCGATGAATTTTGGGAAAGAGAATTAAAAAAGAAAATCACAGCAGCGGACCAGAAAAGACTCATTACCAAGGATGTTATTCCAGCTTGGAATAAGCGTAAGGTTGCCTCAATAACCCGGTACGAAGCCGTGCGTTTGCTCGACAAAGTAAGAGACCGTGCGCCCGTCACCGGAAACCGTCTGCAAACCGTCTTAGTCAGGATGTTCAATTTCGCGGCAGAAAGGGGCATTATTGAGTTGTCACCCCTTGGTGGTAAGATGAGCCGCTCGGATGAAACATCCCGAAAACGGGTACTTACAGATGACGAAATTAAAACGTTGTGGAATGCGCTTGACCTTGAGGCTGGAGTTGATATTTACGCCGGAACAAAACTAGCGCTGAAAATGATACTACTGACAGGCCAGCGGCCCGGCGAGGTTTGCGGTATGACCTGGGATGAAATAAAGAGCGGTGTCTGGATCAGCCCGGCGACCCGAAGGAAGACCGACGAGGATCAGCAAGTCCCGCTTACCGCCATGATGATCGATATCCTCAAACAGGCGCGGGTGTTCAGCGGTGACAGTCAATACGTCTTCACGTCTCAACGAAGTCCCCTATATAGCCACAGGAAACCGAGCACAGCCAAACCCAAAGAGAACGATTTGCATGTTACCAGGTTGTCGCTATCGCATGCGATTAATCGACATTGGCAAGGAATGGGCTTCGATGGTGAGAGGTTTACCCCACACGACCTCCGCCGGACGGTGAGAACGCGGCTCGCTGAATTAGGAATTGACGACGTTGTAGCGGAACGTGTCTTAGGCCATAAGCTGCAAGGTGTTCTTGCGATTTATAATCGCTATGACTACGCAGCGGAAAAACGGCAAGCGCTCGAACGATGGGAGTCACGCTTAAGGGAAATCCTGAGCATTACAAAACAAAAAACGAACGTCATTCCTCTTGAGGTGCATAATGTCTAAGAGAAAATACATCGATATAAACGTAGACGATGACAAGAAAGCCGAGTATTTGGCAATACTGAATTCTGACTATTTCGATAACCATCCCGGTGACGACCTTGAGACGGCTTTTGAGATACTCCACGGGGATGGGGTATCCTCCTTTTACGACGATTACCCTTTCACACATGAACAGGCGCGTGAAATCAAAATGAAACTGAAAGGGAAGTATGACCACAAGGATGTAACGCGATTCATAATGAAACTTCGTTTCGTTCTCGAAGGAGCGGCATGTTTACTTGACCAAACAGATTCCAAAACGTATAGGAACGACCGTAAATCAATGTTGGCTATATTGGAAAAGAGCTACAAGTTGCTTGATGCCATAAGACAAGGACAAGTAGGTAGAATTCCAAACTATACCGTTTTGCTAGACGACGACCTTAGCGAGCTTGACGGCGAATGCCGGGAGTTGGCTCGTACCACGGGGGATTTATTGAGCGTACTGGTAAGGAAGATGAAGAAGCTCAATGAATTGATCGAGCAGCAGGTCAAACGCTCCGCTGGGTCTTTACATGGAAGACCGACAGCAGACAGCAAAGGGATTGTAAAGCATATTGCCATGGCTTGGGAAGAAGCCTTTCGCGAGAAGCCTACACAGTATCCTGACAGCGATTTCGCGGACGTTCTCAAAATAGCTTTGATAGGACTCAATCTCACACATGAATATCCTCGAAGAAAACTAAAGGACGCTTTGAAGAAATAGACCACATAAAGGGAAAAATTATTTCCCTTTCGCGCATGGAGCATCGCGTTTCACCGTGTTTTAATCTAATTCAGAACACACGAAGGAGGTTGAAACATGGATACGAAATCGCGTCGAATCATCCGTAAACCTGAAATCACAGAAAGATCCGCGCTATCGTCTGTAACTATTTGGCGATTGGAAAAAACCGGTCAATTCCCCAAACGGATACAGCTTGGAGGAAACAGTGTTGGTTGGTTTGCCGACGAGTTCGACGAATGGCTGGAACAAAAAAGCCGAGCAAGGTTCGCCGGGGTGTCCCCGTGAAGAATCCCTTCCGCAAACCCTGCCCTGATTGCCGGCGGGCATATTTCACCAGTGTAACCGGCGAAGACGGAAAGCGTTACATGATCCCCGTCACCGTGATCTATTGCCCGACATGCGGGCGGAGGATAGAAAGTGGCCGGAACTAACCTGGACTATGCGCTTGACTACTTGAAGGCGGGCTATTCAGTGATCCCGGTTGGTCCCGACAAGAGGCCGCTTTTCAGTTGGAAGGAATTTCAAGACCGAAAAGGGACCGAAGACGAGATTGCCGGGTGGTATAGTAAGAATCCAAAGGCCAATGTAGGCATTGTCACCGGCCGGATCTCCGGCATCACCGTTTTAGACTTCGACAGCCAGGCTGCGGTTGATTACTTCCTTGAGAACTCCAAAGGGGAAACACCGTGTAGTGATACTCCCAGGGGAATGCACGCAATTTATGCTTATGAGGAAGGGACCCGGAACACTGTTAAGGTAAACGGCCTCGATATCGACGTTAGGAGCGACGGCGGTTATATCGTAGCACCTCCAAGCATCAACGTCGAGGGTAAACCCTACAGATGGCTTGTCAGTATTCTGGATATGCCGCCTGCGCCCTTGCCCGCTTTTTTAAAAAAATTCTTTTTATATAATAGAGAGCAAGTTAGTCACATACCGTCCAGTCACATCCAGTCACAATATTTCGTTGAAGGCCGCCGGGATGAAGACCTTTTCCACCTTGCAAATTGCCTGATAAAGGGCGGAGCGCACCCGGATTATGTCCGCCAAGTGCTTGAAATGCTGGCAAGTAACTGTAATCCTCCATTCCCTGAAAGAGAGATCGAAGCCAAAATAAAGAGCGCTCTTGACCGCGCTGCCAAAAGAGAGCGAAACATAGCCGAAGAAATCCGGCAATGGGTATTAGTAACATCCGGTCACTTCATGGTCACAGACAGTCACAGAGAATTGGATTTAGTCACACCCAGTCACAGACATGCGGCCAATGTCGCCTTCAGGAGATTATCAGAAGGCCCGAATCCCTTGATTGAACGTTATGGCTCAAAACGCGGATGTTACAGGCTTATCGAGAATGATGTTGAAATAATCGACTACCTCAACGCGCCCGTGAATGAATTTGATATTGAGCTCTCTTTATTGCTGTCTGGACAGCTCAAACTTTATCCTGGAAATGTAGGCATATTCGCCGGGGCCAAATCATCCGGTAAAACGGCTATCGCCTTCGACCTCATCAAGCGAAACCAGGGACGCCATGAAGTTGTCTATATGAACTCCGAAATGCACGATACCGAAATGAGGACCCGTTTAGAGCTTCACGGCGATATGCGGTTGACTGATTGGAGATTCAAGGCAATACGCAGGGGGCATGATTGGGCGGACCTCATAACCGAAGAAAAGAAGATATTCATTATCGACTACATGGAAAACGTTGACGGCGACGCCTGGCGGATAGGGGCCGAGATCAAGAAGATCCACGACAAGCTGAAAGAGGGAGTTGCGATCATCTTTCTGCAGAAGAAGTCAGGCGAAGACCTTGCAAGGGGCGGACAGTACACGCTCGATAAGTCCCGCTTTTATGTAGCACTGGACAAGGGCAAGGCGAAGATCATAGACGCGAAAGCATTCAGGGGTGAGAATCCAAACGGCAAAACCCTGTCATTCAAGATTGTGCAGGGAACCAAAATAATGCCGCAAGGCACATGGGGGTAACATGAAAAAAAGCAATTATGAAGTCATGGACATTTTAAGCGCCAATCCGTATGACAACGAGGATGTTTACCGCCGTGGTGATACTCTGCATTTGAGGCATTACATAGGCTTCAAGAGCGCCCGACATCCTGTCACATACGAGATCGCTCTTTACCGTCTCGATACCCCGGAAAAGCTCTTTCAGTGGATCATCCACCTTCTCGAAAAGAACTGGATCACGCGGGATATGCTTCACCGCATGGTGGCGATATGTGAGATCCATTTCAAGTACGACGCTCACAGGTTTGTAGAGGCCGCATAGTTGACGACAAAGGCCCGTAAATACTGCGCCTCGTTCCCTTGCCCGAATATAGCCGAACCGGGATCATCGTACTGTCAGGAACATACACCGGCCAGGGCACCGAAAGAAACCGATCCGTTTTACTTATCGACTACCTGGAGAAAATTCCGGCAATGGTATTTAAGCAGGCACCCGTTATGTGAACAATGCGAGAAGGAAGGACGGTTAACGCCCGCTGCCATGGTTGACCATATCGTTGAGATCAAAGACGGCGGGGCACTGACAAGCGAGAGCAACGCTATGTCATTGTGTTGGAAGTGTCACGGGATCAAGACAGCGCAAGCGAAAAATCATCGGAAAGGTAGCGAAAATAACCGCGCTGGCAGCGCAAAAGAGACTTATTAAATGGGTAGACGGGGCATTCAGTCAGCAGCGAAGAAAGCAACCAAGCAGAGGCGGGCAAGCCGGGCAAAGGTCCTACCGTGGAATAAGAAAGGACTGTCAAGGGCTGCCCGTGTTATTGCTTTCTGTGAATTCCTTCCGATCACCGCCGGCATCCATGCCGGCAAGCGTCTTCTTCTCCGGGGCTGGCAAAAAGAGATAATCCGGGCAATCTACGCAACAGATAATGAGGGTAACAGGGCCGTTCGTACAGCATTAATAACCCTTCCGCGCAAGAACGGCAAAACAGCGCTGGCGGCGGCCCTGGCCCTTTGTCACCTCCTGGGCCCTGAATCGGAACCAAGAGGCCAGGTATTTAGTGCCGCTTCGGATCGGGAACAGGCCGCGATCATCTACCGGGAAATGGAAGCTATCATCTTCTCCGTGCCGGAATTCGAGGCCCGCTGCCATATCCAATCCTTTCATAAGACCATCACGGACACGACGACAGGCAGTGTTTACCGGGCAATGACAGCCGACGGAAGGAAAGCACACGGGCTTTCCCCTTCATTCATGGTCTATGACGAGCTCGCGCAATCCAAGGACCGGGAGCTTTACGACAACCTTACAACCGGAACCGGGGCCCGGAAAGAGCCGCTTATGATCGTTATCAGCACACAGTCAGCGGACCCGAACCATATCCTTTCCGAACTGGTGGACTATGCCCTGAAGATCGAAGACGGCACCCTTCCACCGGACCCGGCATTTTATGGCTGTGTCTATGCGGCGCCCGATGACTGTGATCCCTGGGACGAACAGGTATGGTTTGACTGTAACCCGGCGCTTGATGACTTTCGATCCCTGGAAGAGATGCGGATCTTTGCCGAGCAAGCGAAGAAGATCCCGGCGAAAGAGGCCGTTTTCAAAAACCTGTATCTCAATATGCGGGTGTCACCGGATGCAAAATGGATATCATCAACCGATTTTGACGAATGTGTGGGAGCATTGCCGGACCTTACCGGGTGCGAATGCTACGCGGGGCTTGACCTGTCCAGTACACAGGATTTAAGCGCCCTGTCGCTCTGCTTTGTCCCTGTGAGCGAAGACGAGCCTTTCTATACCCTGCATTATGCCTGGTGTCCTGAAGATGCGATAAAGACCCGCTCAAAGAACGACAGGGTACCTTATGACCTGTGGAACAAGCAAGAGTATATCGAGGCAACACCGGGCGCCGTGATTGATTACGGGTATATTCTGAAGCGTATAGAGGCAATCGGCAAACGGTATGACTTAAAAGCAATCCTCTTCGATAGATGGGGCGCGACAAAGATCGTTAAAGACCTTGAGGACATGGGTTTAACCGTCC
>JAQVWF010000077.1 GCA_028698615.1 Syntrophorhabdaceae bacterium | reverse complement strand
GTCAAAATCTTTGCCGAGGTTGTGAGATTCAAATTTCTTCAGCGTTTCGCACACTTTACTGCTTGAAGAGTCAGAAGTGATCTGGATAGAGATTCTGCTAGTTTTGCATCCCAGATCGATGGCCGGGAAATTCATTTGGATACGATTTTGGTTGCACAGATCGGGGCAATCGAAAGCTATCTTGAAGACGGGGATAAGGAAGTCCTCCGTAATGGTGTTAATGTCAAATAATCCCATGGCGTTCGCGACTTTCACCTCGTGCGCAAAACGCCCTAAAAGAGTACTTGATCGTTGTAGAAGTTCTTGACGTGTCATATTTTGATCAATACACTGGGTTCTTAGTTTTCATTCGTAGCATCCAAGAGCATTTTATTGGCAGATTCCACTTCAAAGTGCACCACCAGCCCGGAGAGCATGGAAATAAACCTCATGGGGCGTCTGGTAGTTGAGGCACTTCCTCGGTCTATTATTGATCTTTTTGACCGCCATGGCAATCTCTTTGTCCGATATGCTTCTGAAATCGGTTCCTTTGGGAAAGTACTGCCGCAGCAGACCGTTCGTGTTCTCGTTGGTCCCCCGTTGCCAGGCAGAATAAGGATCGGCAAAATAGACCGTCAATCCGGTCTTCGCTTCAAGCTCCTTGAACCGGGAGAACTCCTTCCCGTTATCAACGGTCAGTGTGTGACGGAACGCCCTGGGTACCTTCCTGAATGACCTGATGCTCTGCTGCGTCATGGTGGCGGCCTTCTTGTCGTTAAGCCTTGCCGCTATCAGATACCGGCATCTGCGTTCCACATGGGTCGCAAGACCGCCTGACCCTTTCCCTCCCTCCATCGTATCGCCTTCCCAGTCACCGCAGCGCTTTCGCGTATCGACAACGGCATAGGGGCACCTGACCTGATGCTCTGCTGCGTCATGGTGGCGGCCTTCTTGTCGTTAAGCCTTGCCGCTATCAGATACCGGCATCTGCGTTCCACATGGGTCGCAAGACCGCCTGACCCTTTCCCTCCCTCCATCGTATCGCCTTCCCAGTCACCGCAGCGCTTTCGCGTATCGACAACGGCATAGGGGCACCAAGGGGACGTTCTTAAGAAATTAAGAAACTCAGGACCGCTCTGCACGTTTGTCAATATTTCTTATTGGTTACAACACATCCAAACAAGTCCAAGTGTGTATATTCCCCTTAGCGTGAATCCCGAAACAGCACCCCTCTCCATACTGTACCGAAAGAGCCTTTCGCGATTCGCGACTTCGAGCATGGTCGAAGACCACGCGCAGGGAGCGTATGAGCGAAATGGCGTTTCGGCACAAAGGAATGATCATTCCTTAAACGTTAGAGCGGGGCACCGGGACGTTCTTTGTGCAGAAATACCTGGCGACGGCACCATCTGAGATGATCCTGTCGTCGATCCTGAAACCTGCCCTCTCGAGGAGTCCCTCCATTATCCAGGTGAACGTGGAGTGTTCCTTGCGTATGTGGCCCATAACGGCCTCGGCCATGTCAGGACCTACCTCGGAACGGAGCTTCTCGATCCAGACGGGAATGTTCCTTTCGTAGTCCTCATCGGAGAAGACTATATCCATCAGGTACAGCCTGCCGCCGTCCTTGAGGATATCGTTCATTCTTCGAAGGGCCCTCTGTTTCCAGAAATCCGGCAGGTGGTGGAGGGTAAGGCTTGTCGAGATGGCGTCGAGAGGTTCACCCTCATGGCGGTATGTGAGGAACCCGCCTGTGCAATAAACGATGTTCGTAATCCCCTGCCGGGCCGCCTCGCGCCTCGTGTAATCCAGCATAGCCGTCGAGATGTCGATGGCAAACACCTTCGCGCACCGCCGTGCCGCCTGTATGACGAACGCTCCCGTGCCGCATCCGATATCGGCGACCACGTGGTCTTCACGAAGGCCAAACATGTCAATAACAGCCTCGTTCTCCTTCATGACGTCGCGGAACCGGCGGTGCTTTGCGTCATAGCCTTCCACCACCTCACGACTCATGAAGTCCTTGCCGATCTGTATCATATCGTCGTATTCCCACGAAGACAGCTTCACTGCGATACCCTCCATAATAGGTTGTGGATACCCGATCATTATAGCGCGATACTTAGGGCGCGGGCAATGGGATTGAGTGCAAGCCTTGGTGACACCCTGCACATCTTCACATTCTCAGGAGATTGGACCCCTCTTCATACTGTGCTGAAAGAGCCTTTCGCGACTCGCGACTTCGAGCATGGTCAAAGGCCAGAAGTCCTTGGGGTCAGGTATTGCAGTCATACATTTTAGCCGAAGGCAGTGCAAGAGCTTAAGAGAGAAGCTTGCGACCAACGGGCGTGAGATAATCTTTTTGCATTGTCCTTGAAACCTGAAACCCTTGAGCTGTCCTTCCATCAGACGCTGTCGAGAAACATTATTGTATGTATCTTGTCCTTACCCAGCTTAACCGTTTGACCGGATGACGAGAGGTTGATCGTGATAGCAGAGGGAAACACAACGCCCTTCAGAACGTCAGAAGCGAGGAGCAGCATTTCGTCCTGGGTGAATTGGGGTGGGTTTTCGAAGTGGATGTGGACGATCTCGCTTCTCTTGAATTTCATTTCCGCGTAGCTTGTCTTGATGGAGAAGTCCCTGGTGGTTACCTGCCCGGTGAGTGTTTCGCAAACCCCCCGTTTTTCGGTGCGAAACAGTTGAGGTGGTCGCGGGACACCTTTCACATTATCACGCCCTCCGTCCATTATAGATAGGAAACCGGGCGACGCTTGACACGGATATGTTGCAGGTGTATACTTCAGAGTGTATATTTGGAGGTTGCCATGAAGATAGTGTCCGCCAAGGAATTGAGGATCAAGACGTCGGCCATCCTGGAAGAGACGAGAAAAGGCAACGAGGTGATCATAACCTTGAGGGGAAAGCCGGCGGCTGTCCTGAAGCCTATCGAGAAAGAAGACCGCAGTTTCAAGCATATCGGTTTCGGTCTCTGGAAGGACAGGGAGGATATGAAAGACCCCGGCATATGGGTGAGCGAGAGGAGAAATGAAAGAAAAGGCCCGGCCGGTACTGTTTGACACTGACGTTCTCATCTGGTATTTTCGCGGTCTGGAAACAGCCGCACAACTCATGGAGAAGACTCCATATGAACAAAGATACGTTAGTTCTGTGTGCATAATGGAGCTTATCCAGGGTTGCCGGAACAAAAGGGAGCTGAAGGACATCACCGCTTTTTTCAGTGAGAACTTCTCACGTGTTGTCCATTGCGACGGTGCAATATCGGAAAAAGCCATCTCGCTGCTGAAGCTGTATACCCTGTCACACGGCCTCAGGACCGTTGACGCCATCATTGCGGCCACGGCAATGGCCAGCAAGGCTTCCTTTGCCACCTGCAATTACCGGCATTTCAGTATGATGGATGAAATGACATTGATCAAGTTCAATCCCATTTCGAAAAGACAATGAAAGAAGATTAGCGAAGCGACTCAAGCCATTCAAGTCGTCTTTCCATCTCCCTCCAGATATTTCAGGAACATCCTCAGGTTTGTGGAAAGCACGTTGCCTCCTTCTATGTGATCGGGGGATCGTGAGATAAGGACCGGAGTTGGGTTTCCGATCAAGGCGGCGGTTTTGGTCAGGCGCTGCATGTCTCCCTGTGATGGGGAAGTAGTGAGTTTGATCTCTATCGCATAGGTGTTCCCGGCAAGGGTGATGATGAGATCGATCTCGTAGCCGTCATTCGTTCTGAGGTAATAGGGGCCGTCGTATTGAATGCCTCTGTTGTTGAGAAAGGTCAGGATCTGTTCGATGACCCATCCTTCCCAGCTTGCGCCGACGTGGGGATGGGAGATGAGGTCATCGAATGAGTTGATGCGAAGAAGGCTGTGGAGAAGGCCGCTGTCACGCCAGTACACCTTCGGGCTCTTGGTCAGCCGCTTCTTCAGGTTGTCATGGTACGGGTAGACCCTTCTTATGAGGTATGCCTGTTCGAGGTAATTAAGGTAAGAAGTCGCCGTGTGGTAAGAGACGCCGAGACTCTTTCCCATCTGACTTGCGTTCCAGGGATTCCCTTGCCCGACGGCGAGCATGGCGAAAAAGCGCCGTGTGGCCGGGGGGGCCGCGGGCAGGCCCCAAAGGGGAAGATCTCGCATGGAAAGAAGATCAAGGTAGTTGTTCTGCCAGACGGGGTATCCTTTGCCATCCAGAATGCTCCCGTCGGGATATCCGCCTCTCAGCCAGAGATCGTCATCTTTCACCTTGCCAATCTCCGTTATTGAAAAGGGGGCCAGCTCACACAGGGCAATCCGCCCCGCCAATGACTCGGATACTTCCTTCATGAGACCCGGGGACACCGAGCCGAGAAGGAGAAACCTCCCCTTCTTTCCCCGGCTGGCATCTATGGCGTTGCGAATCCTTGGAAAGACCCCGGGATAGCTCTGGGCCTCATCGAGCACCACCAGCCTGTCCGATGCGATGATACCGTTCCATTGAAGATCGACCTTCAGTCTATCCGACTCGATCTCAAGGTCGAAATAATCCGCCGAATAGGTTCTGGCAAGTGTGGTTTTTCCCGACTGGCGCGGACCCAGTATTGCAACGGCAGGGAATGACCGAAGCCTGTCTTTGATGACCTTCGTCAGTTCTCGCGCTATCATATTTACATATTAGAAACTAACTTCTAATTTGTAAAGACTTATTTTCACTGCACACCAGGGGGGCGTTAAGAGATTAATGTCAGCTGTGATCGTGATATGCAGAGCACGTCGATAGCCCGGATGAACGAACCCTTTCACGTGTTCACGCGCGGCGTCACAGAGCTTGATCCAGGCGAGATCATCGACCGATAATAGTGAGTACCTCCGGCAGTTGGGGCCGATCCGAATGCCGCGGCCAGGAAAGGTTTGACGGCGCTCAAGATAGCCAGAGACAGGAACTGCAGCGATATTGTGAAGATCCTTGAAGATGGGGGAGCCAGGCAATGCGGCCCGCTCCCCTGGGGACCAGGCCGCACCTTCTCTTTCCTGGAAACCTGTAACCTGTAACCGTCTTCTATTCGTTCCCGGCCAGTCTCTCTTCCTCTTCCGTCCCTGTCATCTCGTGGGCGGATGTTATCTCCTCCGCGGAGAAGACCTTGTTTATGTCGAGGATGATGATGAACCTTTCGTCCCTCTTGCCCATGCCGGAGATGAACTCCGTCCTCAGGTGGGTGCCTATCCTCGGGGCGGGCTCTATCTGTCCCGCCTCGAGCTCGAAGACCTCCTGCACGGAGTCGACGAGCGCCCCTATTATGATGTCCTCACCGTCGTAGGAGACCTCGACGACGACGATGCATGTGTTGATCGTCCTTTCCGTTGACGACATGCCGAACTTGAGGCGCATGTCGAAGACGGGTACCACCGATCCCCGGAGGTTGATGACGCCCCGCATGTACTCGGGGCTCCGGGGGACCTTTGTGACGCTGTTGAACTCCAGTATCTCCCGCACGTTCGCAACGTCTATCGCGAAGACCTCGTCGTTGAGCTGGAAGGTCAGATACTGTCTTGTTCCGCTTATGGAAGACACGCTCATGCTCCCCTCCTTAGAATCTCTCGAACTCTTCGTCGAGTTTGTCGTTGCCCGCACCCATGTCAAGCGCCACGCCTTCGGCGCCGTTGCCGTTCCCGCCTGTCTTCTTCGCCGCCGCTATCTGACGGGGAGCGTTCTTGACGGGGGCGGGCACCGCGGCCGCCATCTTCTTTTTCGCCTGCTTGTTCTCGTTGCCCGTCCTGAAGAACCCGATGATGTCCTGGAGCTGCTCCGCCTGGGATGAGAGCTCCTCCGCGGTGGACGCCATCTCTTCCGTTGCCGACGCGTTCTCCTGGATGACCTGGTCGAGCTGCTGGATGGCCTTGTTTATCTGCTCCGCCCCGGAGTTCTGTTCATTGGAGGCGGCGCTTATCTCCTGGACGAGCTCCGCCGTCTTCTGGATGTCGGGGACTATCCTGGTGAGCATCTCCCCGGCCTTCTCCGCCACCTCGACGGAGGATGCCGAGAGCTTCGATATCTCCGCGGCCGCCGTCTGGCTCCTCTCGGCGAGCTTGCGCACCTCCGTGGCCACCACGGCGAACCCCTTGCCGTGCTCTCCCGCACGTGCGGCCTCTATTGCCGCGTTGAGCGCCAGGAGGTTCGTCTGCCGTGCTATCTCCTCGATGATGGAGATCTTCATCGCGATGTCCTTCATGGCCGACACGGTCTGCGTCACGGCCTGACCGCCCTCTCTGGCATCAGTTGCCGCCTTCAGGGCTATCTTCTCCGTCTGCTGGGCATTGTCTGCGTTCTGCTTGATGTTGGAGGACATCTCCTCCATGGAGGAGGAGACCTCTTCGGCGGATGCCGCCTGCACGGTGGCGCCCTCGGAGACCTGCTGGGAGCCGGAGCTCATCTGCTGGCTCGCGGCCGCCACGTTGCCCCCTGCGGCGCTGACGCCCTCGACGACCTCCCTGAGCTTGGCCACCATGTCCTTCATCGCCATGAGGAGTTTACCCGTCTCGTCCTCGCTCTTTATCTCGACATTGACCGCCAGGTTCCC
>JAQVWF010000076.1 GCA_028698615.1 Syntrophorhabdaceae bacterium | reverse complement strand
ACTCGTAATGAGCAGGTCGCGGGTTCAACTCCCATCGTCGGCTAACTTTCTTTCTAGTTCCCTTAAGTGCCTTCGACATCCCAGCCACTCGTATTTGACCACAATTCAGTCCACGCAACGGTGGCGTGGTATGCGATGCCTGTGCAGAATTAAAGGGTACTTCTGCTTCAGGGCGCCTGAGGACGTTCTGTATACTGTTAGATTGTTTTACTTAGATTTGGTTTTGTGAATTATCCATCGGAAACATTGTCTTGACTTTTTACCACCCTGGTTTAGAATTGAAGCAATAATTGGTGGGTAATCCTCCATATTTCTTGCTATTCTGCATTTATCCCTCCCCCAGCCTTTTATAGCTGTTCAATGTGGTGTTTGATTGGAACAGACAGCTCAAGTGACACTTGATAGAGAGATACTCCCACATGGCGGAATGTCGTTCATCACCGGTGCAGGTCGAATAGCGGGCTGACGGAAGGACGTGAGATAGCTTATGAGACGCAAGCACGGCTGGCCACTGTTCATAATGTTTGCCCTGTGTATTCTATTTTATTACTTCGGCGAGATTATAATCTTCTTTAAATTGGACTATTTGCGCCTGGAGATCTTCTATACGGTTCACGACCTGCAAAGAGTTTCTTTTCTGGTGCCTGTTGTTTATGCCAGTTATCATTTCGGGACAAAGGGAGCGGTTGCCGTCACCGTCCTCACTTTCCTCTCATTCCTGCCGCGGGCTCTCATCTATTCCCCATATCCGGACCCGTTATTGAGAATGTCCGTATTTTCGGTCATAGCCTGTATCATTGGTGTTTTTACTGCAAAAACGACGGCAGCATTGAGTTCGAGTGAGGAACGATTCCGGGCAATCGCTGATTACTCATACGACTGGGAGAGCTGGATTGGGCCCGACGGAAAACCTGTTTGGATCAGTCCTGCCATTTCCCGTTTAACAGGGTACTCTGCAAACGAATGCTTGGCCATGAATGATTTCCCCATACCCTTTATCTATGAAACCGACCGTGACAGAATGACTCGAATCCTTGCAGAAGCGGTTAAGGGCGTAAGTTGCGACAACGTTGAATTCCGTATTCGATGCAAGGACGGGAGCATGAAATGGGGAGGGGTATCGTGCCAACCCATCTATAACGCGTGCGGAACCAACACAGGATACCGTTCAAGCGTTCGTGACATCACCCGACTCAAGCAGGCGGAGGAGTCCCTTCTTTCATCCCTTCACGAAAAAGAGCTCCTCATCAGGGAAGTGCATCACCGAGTGAAGAACAACATGCAGGTGATGTCAGGCCTTCTCGATCTCCAGGCATCATCAAGCGGGAACCCGGAGCTGATAGAAATGTTGAATGGAAGCCAGAGAAGGATCCGGGCAATGGCCATGATACATGAAAGGCTCTATGACTCAAAGGATTTCACAAGAATTGATCTGGCCGCCTATGCGAGAACCCTGTCGCGGAAGCTATTTCAAGCGTACAAGATCAATCCGGGGAAGATAGATCTGGTCATCAAAGCGGATAGCATCGTTTATGTGGACATCAGAAAGGCGACGCCCTGCGGACTGGTTCTCAATGAATTGATCTCCAACGCCCTCAAGCACGCATTTCCGGGGGATGAACCGGGCAAATTGGAGATCATCATCGGCGAAACAAAGGGCACAGAGATAGAGATCCTGGTCCATGATAACGGATTGGGCCTCCCGGACGATGTTGATATCCATCAATCAAGGTCCGTGGGGTTGCACCTGGTGAACGGACTGGTGACAAACCAGCTTTATGGCCAGATGGAGGTACGGCGGGATGGCGGAACACAATTCCGGATCACGTTCCCTTTATCGTTTGTTGAAGGAGGGGAGGAACATGATGAGAAACAAGAACATCATGGTAGTGGAAGATGAATGGGTCGTTGCCGACCAGATTTGCAGGGACCTGGAAGATTTCGGTTACACGGTCTGGAAGGTGGCATCCACGGGTGCTGAAGCCATCAGCAAGGTCAAAGCGGAAAAACCCGATCTGATCCTGATGGATATTGTTTTAGAGGGTAAGATGGACGGCATCGATGCTGCCGAACGGATCATCTCACAGTTCGATGTCCCTGTCATTTATCTTACCGCTTACACCAACGAGGTATATATAGAACGGGCAAGACAGACAAGGCCTTTCGGCTACCTGCTCAAACCTTTTGAAAAGAACGAGCTCTATACCAACATTGAAATGGCCCTCCACAAGCACGGGGCGGATAAAGAGGTCAAAGACTACCTCGACCGTCTGATAAAGTGCTTCAAGGGAACCATTGATGCCGTATCGGGGGCGTTTGAATTGCGCGGTCCCTATACCATCGGTCACCACCGGCGGGTCGCCCAATTCGCACAGGCCATCGCCGGGGAAATGGGATTGACTGACTTCTCGGTGGAGGGGCTGTCTCTGGCGGCATATGTCTATGACGTAAGCTTTGTGGATATACCCTCTGACATCCTTCAGGATTCCGGACGGTTGACGGGACTCAAGTTGAACGCCTATCATGCGTATCCGCAGCTGAGTTACAACATATTGAAAGAGGTAGATTTCCCCTGGGCCGTCGCTGACATTGTCCTCCAGCATCGGGAGCATTATGACGGTTCGGGCTTTCCTAAGGGGACCAGGGGAGCGGACATCCTTATTGAGGCCAGGATTCTCTCTGTTGCCGATGCCATTGAGGATCTGACCAGCCATCGGTCCTTCCGGAATGCCCTCACCTTAAAACAGGCCCTTGATGAAATAGAAGCCCACCGTGGGTCGCGGTATGATCCCGATGTCGTGGATGTCTGTCTAGAGCTCTTTGGCGGGAAGGGAACTACGATAGAAAGTTAAGAATTACATCTTGAGATCCGGCATATTCGTCACGGTCGACTGGTTGTATAGTACAGAAGTAACGTAGCATCAATGATCAGGCCGCTGCTGCTACACCGTCATCAATCGATATGGGAACTCCCCAAAAACCGTTCTGTTGCTATCCGCAATCAATACGGGGGAGCGGTCATTTGCCCCGAAGGATGTCCATCCAGCGCATCGGCTCATGTTCGCTGACCTTGCCAGGATAGACCTCCTGGTTGTCTTGAGAAGAACCGCCCCGGACAACATTCCGACCGTACAGCACTCGCAAACCGTGAACTGAGGGACGCATGGGCGCTTCGTCATCGGGGGGACATTTCTTTAAAAACCTTATATGCCTCCATGAATGTCGGAAACCCGGCCGTCTGGATTATGAGAAGCAGCGTATGCATGATCTCTTCGTTGGTTGCTCCGGCCTCTTTTGCCCTGGTGATATGAGTCTCAAGGGCTATTTTGTGATTGGTGGCGCTTGAGACGGCCACCTTGATAAGCCATCTGGTCTTCTCCGGCAGAGGACCCGATCCTTCATGGATCTGTTTCCCCAGCGTTTGGTGTGCTTCATAGACATCGGGGAATTCCCTCTTGAACTTCTTGAAAGAACCGTGAATATCTTCCATGGCCTTCCTCCTTTGATCCGATTTTGGTGATCTCTTAGTGATGAGTATAGCCCTGTATCTCCTTGTGTCAACCGCCCGATCTGACCCATTCACAACAGTGGGGGCCGGTTTTCCCGGCTCAGGCGTGCTTCAAAAGCACAGGAGGCTCTTCCGATATTGATTCGTCGACCCTTGACAATACCCCGATACGGGTCTATACCATGAGATACGGTTGACACCTAAAACAAACGGAGGAAGGGACATGAAACTAAGTGCACGCAACGTATTAAAGGGTAAGGTAAAGGCAGTTAACGCAGGCGCAGTCAATTCAGAGGTAGTTATCGAGGTTGCAGGCGGGGCGGAAGTTGTCGCCATCATCACAAAATCGTCGGCGGAAAGCCTTGGTCTTACGAAAGGGAAAGATGTGTACGCGGTGATCAAAGCCACAAATGTAATGGTTGGAGTCGATTAGGTCTTCTCCGGTCCATGCTGCAACTGGATAACGGTGGCAACATGGACCATTTTTTTCCTCACCCCAGCCGCCTGAACGCCGTTGCTTTTATCGCGGCATAGACTTCATTTCCCTTCGCTATCCCCAGTTCCTCAACCGCCTGTCTGACAACCTCCGCTACGAGGCGCTGTCCCGCGCATTCCAGTTCCACTCCCAGCCTGCGGCCTGATTCAAAAATATCCGTCACACGGCATTGCAAAAGATTGCGAGCGCTGATCGCCTCGGGATGACGCTTGAAGAGAATAATATCTGTGGATAAGAGCTCAAAGAATACCTCGGGCAGATCGCTGCCCCCGGAAATGAACAATTCCTGTTCTCCCCAACCGTAAACGTAGAGACCGTCGAGACGACGCAGGGCCTTAAGTTTGAGGAGATTCACGTAACCAACTTTGCTCTCCCCCATATACGCCCGCGCCAGTTCCTCCAGTGTCATCTGGCTGGCAATTCGTCCTTCGGCAACGCTCAGCACCTTTTCCGTCATGAGTCTCATTTCAGTCAGGGAGTGTGAGATAAAGAGATAGGGGATACTAAACGTTTCACAGGCACTCTTCAGAAAGGGGATGATCTGGAACTTTAGACTGTCGTCGAGGGCTGACAATGGTTCGTCCATCACCAGGAGCCTGGGGTTGGAAAGAACTGCGCGGCCTATGGCCACCCGCTGCTTCTCGCCGCCCGAGAGGTTCCTTACCCCCCTCTGAAGCAAATGGCCGATCTGCAGCACCTCTACAAGGCTGTTCAGTTTGATCTTCCGATTCTCCGGGTTGCAGCGCTTGTAGCCATAAAGCAGGTTCCCCTTAACGCTGAGATGGGGGAACAGATGGGGACGCTGAAAGACCATCCCGATGCGCCGGTGCTCCACCGGGATGTTCACTTTTTTCCGGCTGTCGAAGATATCTTCCCCATCAAGGGAGATGACACCCCGATCCGGGTGGTTCAACCCCGCAACGAGTCCCACCAGGGTAGATTTTCCGCTCCCCGACGGGCCAAAGAGACCGATCCGTTCACCCCCGACGGTAAAGTCCGCATCAAGAAAGAAGGTGCCGAACTGCTTTTTCACTGCGACCCGCAGTTCCATATCAGTCGCCCCTCACCATGCGCCTGCCCAACCATTCATGAAAGATGAGCATGGCTATCGAGATGCTGACCGAGACGGCACAGAGGGACAACGCCATGGCATCGCCCCGTGGCGAGCTGACATAATCGTAGATGGCAAGGGGGATCGTCTGGGTGACACCGGGGATATTACCGGCAACGATAATAGTGGCCCCGAATTCCCCGAGCCCCCTTGCGAACATGAGGACCGAACCAGCGATGATCCCCCGCATTGCAAGCGGTGCAATCACGGTTACTATGGTATCGAACCATCCTGCGCCAAGGGTCCTGGAAGCCTCGATAAGCCGCACGTCGATCGTTTCCATGCCGGTCCGGATCGACCTTACCATGAGGGGAAAACCAACCACTGCCGTGGCAATGACCGCGGCCCGCCAGGTGAAGATCACTCTTATGTCCAGCGGCTGCAGCACCATTTTCCCGATGAAACCCTGCTGCCCCAGGACCAACAGCAGGAGGTACCCGACCACCACGGGTGGCAGCGTCAGGGGAAGATTGACGATCACGTCCAGGACAACCTTGCCCCGGAACTTCCGGTACGTCATGAGGTATGCGACGGCGAAGCCGAAAGGAAGCGACAGCAGGGTCGCCACAACGGCGACCCTTACTGACATCAGCATTGCCGAGTAATCGGTGGGGGTAAAACCGAACATGGAAGATTATTTCACCGCAAAGCCATATTTGGCAAGAATCTTTTTTGCCTCGGCGGATTGGAGATAATTGTAGAATGCCACGGCTTCAGTTTTCTTGCTGCCCGTCACCGTCAGACCCGCCGGATAGGTCACCCTTGGATATAAATCCTGCGGCACCACGAAAAGGATCTTCACATTCTTGGCCAGCAGGGCGTCGGTCTTGTAGACAAAGGCTCCATCGACCTCACCGCGGTCGGCGTACATCAGACATTCCCTGACGTCCTTGGCCATGACCAGTTTGCTCTCGAGCTGCTTCTCGATACCCGCTTTATTCAAGGCCTTTGCAGCGTAATCGCCCGCCGGAACACTCTTGGGGCTCCCTATGGCGATCCTATCGAGTTTCACCACATCCTGCAGGCTGCTGATTTTTAACTCAGGCTTGCCCACAAAGACCACTTCATTAAAGGCGAAAGTGGCGATATAGCGCATATCGATGAGCTTCTTCTCCTTCAGGTAATCCATCCACTTCAGATTCGCGGACAAGAAGAGGTCGCTCGGAGCACCGTTCTCTATCTGCTTTGCCACTGAGCCCGAGCTTCCAAAATTTCTCTGGAATGAAACACCGGGGTTCTTTTTCGCAAAAGTGTCCGACAGTTCGGTGGCTGCGTCCTTGAGGCTGGCCGCAACAGACAGGTTAAGGTCGGCCGCAATCGCAGGCCCGGCGAACAATACAAAACAAAATACGCTCAACAGCAGTCTGACCGTGGTCCTCTTCATCTTTTATCCTCCTTGTACGATATTATTGGCAGCACGGGTTCGGTGAAAACTCTTTCCGCCCGTCATCTCCTGACCCTGCGTTATAGCTATATGACTATAACGAATGACAAAAAAACAGGGACAAACATCCTTCACCCTGACATCCACTATTCACTGATGGTGAGGATAACGCCCCTGGACTTCACCAACATGTCAGACTGGTCGTATATCCGGTATGCGGTGAGACGAATCATGGCCTCCATATTACCACAATTTGCCCCACGTGTATAGAGCTCTCTTTGACCTCACCCAAAAACCGC
>JAQVWF010000075.1 GCA_028698615.1 Syntrophorhabdaceae bacterium | reverse complement strand
GAGAGTTGTTCATGCGCTTCCGCATTCCTCCTGACAGGAATCCCTTTGAGTTCAAGCGAACGTTTTACGTGATTAAATAGGGCATAATAAGCGCGACTTACCGCAGTCCTTCGTTCTTCTTCGTGCGGAGATTCGCAGAATTTACGAGCTACATTGAGAAAATCTTTGCCTTCCATGTTAACCCTTAGTTAACTGAACAGTGGATACCAGCAGAGAAAGAAAATCTTGGCCAATTGCCTGACGCACACATTGATTGAAATTGTCTTCGTCAGCCAACACACCATCTATATCGTCGTTTTTGATATTGATCACGAAACGCATCTTGACAGAGTCCAAGATCTCATTGTCTCTGCTTAGCATTACTTTAACGTTTCCCAGATGCTTAAACGATGTGAGGAGACATTGGTAGTATTCCTGGACGGCGCCGAAGAGGCTATTCTCTACGCAGAAATCTATCGCATCATTATCAATATTATCGGGGAAAAACGCTATGGCGACACGCCTGGGCTTCGTTGATGGAGGTTGAAAGCTTCTCGTAAGGTTGCCAAACGCAGGTTCCTCCATTTTTTTCCATTCCTCTGCGACAACCCGGAATTTTGTATTGTCATAGGTTGCGGACGTTGACGGCATTCCAAGCACAGAAACCTCGGTCGAAAGTTCTTCCTCGCCTATGTTCAGACTCCTGCTCCAGAGATTATAGATAGGTATTCTCTTTTTGTCCGATAGTTCGGTTGCTATGCTTTCGGTCACTTCAAACCCCGGCAAATATATTGTCGCTAAATTCCACATATTGCTTAAATGCATTTTCCCAGTCCAGAACGAATGCCGCAATAGCATCTGTGTCGTTGGGAGGTACGGCAAGGTGATGGTTATAACGCAGCACAACGATGGGCTCAGAATCTTCCTCAGTCTTCTTGTATTCCCCGGGGTTGATATTAATAGTGCGCTTCACAGTCCCAGAGCTATATACAAAATTCAATCCGATATCGATAGCCTCATTTTGGGAATTCGTCCAAGGACCCTCTTTAACAAATCGTTTTCTTATAAACGCCCGGACAGCCTCATGGTCCGAAAACCTCCGATGTCCCGCAAAATTAATGCCTGCCGCCGTATATTTGACATAAGGCAGTGTTCTTATATAGTTCACAGCAATCTGCGGTATTGGTGATTCATGCGGCAACCGCTCCAAAAGTTCATCAACGAATTGTATTTTCTCGAACTCAGCGATAACCGAAATGCCTTCCTCATAAATCACCTGAGCTATAGGAGGCGTGCAAATGAAGTTCTTTATCTTATATTCGCCGGGTACGATCCCAGTATTTCTGAGAAAATCAGGATTCAATATGGTTGGATTATGTGTCTGGGCTAAGACCACAACCGAAAAGTGGCTTAATTCAATCATCGGTTGTATCCCTCATCTCTGCATTTTTTCACTTAGAGAGATACTACTCAATCAGGTAGACAAGTGTCAAGGAAATTGCAACTGCAGTTTCCCCGGTTTTTCCCTCCCATAATTCATAATCCCTTGCAATACCTTAGAGGGCATTTGCCAGGTTGACCGGTACCTATAATGTATTTGAGTGCCAAAGAAAGATACAAATGGATGGCCGAGGTCATCATCGGGAAACAGCTGAAGACTAATTACACGGTGTCTGCCCGCCTGGGTGTTTTGAAAGAGATCGAGAGCTCTTTGCCAAGCCCCTTGGCTACTTTCTTCAGGAACTGAAGAGAAGGGTTTGCGTTTCCTTTCTCCAGCCGGCTGATGTTTCCCTGTTTCGTGCCGATCTTCTTCGCGAGATCCTCCTGGGTCAGGTTCTGCTCGATGCGGGCCTTGATAAGCTGACTGATGATCTGGTACACGGGCTCAAGTTTCTTAACCTCCTTCGCGAAATCCGGGTCCTTCAGTAAATCCTTTTTTACTTGAGCCCAGGTCTTCATGGGCACCTCCTTTTCGAGTAGAACGATCTCCAGGCCTCCTTCGCGCCATGCTTCGCAGGAAGGGACTCGATAAACTCTTGCACGGGAACGCTGTCGTTCTCAGTCTCGGTGAAAAGGAATATCATATACGATATAAGCGTGCAAGAGGAAACGCCGGACCGTCCTTGTTGACCATGATCAGGAACTATCCCACCTGTCCCGTTCGTGCTATTTGGTATATATGAAGTGATCATTTTTCAGGAGGACGATAATGGACCTTAACGCCATCGCACAGAATGTCAGGCGTATCCGCTTGGCCAGGGGAATGAGTCAGAAGGATCTCGCAGGCGCCTCGGGGATCTCGCTCCCTGCCATCAAGAACATGGAAAGGGCAAAGACGGAATCCCGCACGAACACCCTGGTCCTCATAGCCAGGGCCCTGGGCGTGACGCTCCGGGAGCTTCTCTTTCCCGCCCGTCACCTCCATGCAGTCCGTTTCCGTTACGACGGGAAGATGCGCAGCCGCGAGAATATCCTGGCAAGCATGTCCGCATGGCTCGAAGACTATGAATACCTCGAGAAGGTCCTGAAAAGCCGGAAGCGCTTCGCAATGGAAAGCGTAATTCACAGCACTCTTCTCGCCGCGGCAATGTGCCGGAAGAAGCTCGGCGCCAAAGCCGGCCAGCCCATTCATAAGAATCCTTTTCCAGGAACCGCAAGGTTACACTTTGCCGGTGAGCTCGTGGAGATTCTGGTTCAACCAGGCATTGATGCTGAGACCTGCCTTTTTCGCGGACATGTGGATCTTCCGGTGAATGTCCGGGGAGATCCGCACGAGGAATCTCCCTGAAAAGGGCTTGTCGGGCTCCTCGCTCCTCTCTTTGCACATATTCAGATAATCGTCCACGGAGTCGTGGAAAGCCTTTTCAATCTCTTTTACGCTTTCCCCTTCGAACGTGACAACGTCCCGAATACCGATGACCTGTCCAAAAAATATCATGTCGTCGTCATCGAACTCAACTCTTGCTGAGTACCCTTTATATGTCATCATGTCTCACTCCTGCTTCGTTCAAAAACTCTCGCAGCGCTCTCACCGCTCCTCTCCTCGTTTCCTTTTCCGGGTGAGGCCTATGGAACACCGCCCGCACGCCATTCAGCACGATACGGACCCGCGAGCCGTCCCCTTCGTTCAACTCAGCGCCGAGGGCTATGAGCAGCGCTTCGATATCCTGCCAGGCAATATTCGCGAGGACGGGGTTTTTGAATATCGCCTCGTAGGTCTTTTTATGCCTGCCCATTCATAATAGTATCATAATACGGTATCACCGTCAAGGTCGGTAAGCTGTCCCACAGGGTACACCCGACCAGGCCCGTCTCCTCCTGGAACACGGTGCGGAGGTGGATGCGAAGAGCGGAAACGGCAACACCCCGCTCGACGTGGCGATGCAGGACCATCCCTGGACCCCCTCGTATGCAGCGATTGTCAACCTGTTCCGTCAGCACGCCCCGGAGACCGCGCTCACAAGCGTCATCAAGCTCCCGGCGGGACATCCGTGGCGGGAGACCATGCTCGACTGGTACCGGGAGCACCACCCGGAGATGGTGATGGAGGCGTTCTGCACGGCAAGGTGAGCAGGACAGGAAAAATTGTGGAGCTGAAGAAAAAAAGGCCTCGTAGGATTGCGCTCACAGCGTTTTTCTCAGGGTGCGAGGGGAAATGCCCGGGGCATGCTCGGAAAAGTCCTCAGGCTGAATTCGACCCGCCTGCGGATTGGCTGTGGGAGCGCCGGGGCGGGCGGTCGTTTACTGCAGATTAACTGCAAGGTGAACTGCAGAGGGCGTTGCACAGGGAGGGGAAAGGAGGACCTGTTCAAGTCCTGCCGGTGAGCTCAAGCAGGATTTCAGGATGTTTTGCAGCAACCATCAAGAGGACTCTTGCCGGCCCTTCCGGCTGCCGGCGACCCTGTTCCCAGTTACGAAGCGTGGCCACGCTTATGCCCATCAAAGAGGCGAACCTGTCTTGCGACAGACCGTAATGTTTGCGGAGCTTTTTCACTTCTGTATCAGGAAAATGGAAGACACGCGAGGGCTCCATCGTGCCCTTCATAATGGCGGCGCCCTGCTTAACACTTTCGAGGAGCTCGTCGAATAGTTTCTTTTTCATGTGGCTTCTCCTTTGACGGCCTTACTTAGTTGCTGCAGCTGGTCCTGCGTGAGGTCCTCGGCTTCATTCTTCGCATAGACAAACAAGAGCAAGATCGAATCTTTTTCCAGGAACCAGTAATATATGATCCTGACTCCGCCGCTTTTCCCGTGGCCTTTTGCCGCCCAGCGAAGCTTCCTGAGACCTCCAGACTTTTTGATGATCTTGCCGGCATCCGGTTTGTTGATCAAGTGCAATTGCAGGAGCCGGTATTCTTCCTCCGAAAGGAGTTCAAGGACTCTTCTTGTGAATACCGTGGTCTCGATTATGTCCATCACTATTATTATACGCCATTGGCGTACCGTGCGCAAGGGGAAAATACACCGGGGCGTTCGTTCCCTGTCCCACAGGGTACACCCGACCAGGCCATCGCTTCCGGAGCGGGAACGATGGCCAGTCCATTCATAACATATGCGGCCTGCTGGAGAACGCCGGCATCAGGATCTATCCGTTCGAAACGGCGTCCGGCAGTCTCCATGGCTTTTCTGTCGCGGAGGAGGATGGCGGACCGGCAATCGCGGTGAATATCTGGGAGAGGATCACCGTCGAGGACCGGATCTTCACCGTTGCCCGTGAGCTGGGGCATCTTGTGCTCCACCCGGACGCATATGACGTCAGCCAGACCGCGGAGGACAAGGAGGAAGACCGCGAGGCCAGCGTCTTCGCCAGCCACTTTCTCATGCCCGACAAAGCGTTCCTCAGGGAATGGGAATATGCCGCGGGGCTCCCTTCAGTCGAAAGGCTTATCAGGGTTAAGAGGATCTTCCGTGTCAGCTGCAGGACCGTGCTCGACCGTATCACAGAGATAGGCGCAGGTATGGAAACGCAGGCCAGGAACGACTTCCTGCAGTCGTATCAGCGGCTCTTCGGGCACGCCTCTCTGTTCAGGGAAGAACCGGACCGGCTGAAGGGATCGGACTTCGGGGCGGCCAGGTATGCCGGCATGATCAGGCGGGCTATCGAGAAGGGAGACATCTCTGTCGGCCGCGGGGCGGAAATGATGAGGATCAGCCATGAAGATATGCGCGAGCTTATGGGGGAGTGGGGATGAGCCGGAGCTTCAGATCTTTTTCAAAGCCTCAGTACGGCGCCGGTTTGGTGAAGAACAAACGATCGAGTCTGTTTCTCTTCCCAATATCAAGGTTGCTCCTGAAATATGCTTCTTTGTGACGGTCCTCGAAACTCGACTGTGTCAGACCCGAGGTTTTGAGCAGTTTTTCGACTGAGATACCTCTTTCGGAGAGATCGAGAAAAGGCAGGGCCCGTATGGTAGCGGCATCGCAACTACAGAAAACAAGATCGTCCCGGCGGACCAGAACCGCCATGGATTCAAGTTCTCCTCCATGGATGACGCTACGCTGGTGCTCTGGGATATGGTCAAGCACTTCTGCCAGTTCCTCGGGCTCAGCCGATACCTCACTGACAATCCCTGTGTCAACATATTCCCTCCGAAATGGAATTGGCACTTGCACGCCGTCTCTTATATAGTACTTGACTTCATCAATGACCGTCGACGCCGCGTTTATCTCATGGAGTGTGGCGAGTTTGTCGAATACTTTAAGTCTGATCAGGTCTATGATTACATCAGCATCGAGGAGCCATAATTTCAATGGACGTACCTTCCGTTTCCATGAGCCCCTCACCCTCTATGAACAGGTCTATCTCGCTTCGATCGATGCCGACGATCTCCGCAAACTTGCCCCGGGAGAGAAGCCCTTTTCTCAGACATTTCACGGCGAGGCTATGGAACCGGTCAGAAACAGGTCTGTCGCCCCAATCGTCAATCCTTTTCTTCTTATCCAGCCTGGCCAGTGATTCATCGCCGGCCAGCTTCCTGACCGTTTCCCATTCGATACACCCGATGGCGGACAGGCGGTACAGAAGGGCCACCGTAGAAACCCCGAAGTCCCTGGCGATATCGACTACATCCGCGTAGGTCAGGGTTTCCTGATTTTCCATGACCTTGTCTATTGCCTTTCTTACTTCCGCCTCGGGGAGAAGGAGCGCAGAGGCAAATCGTTCCGCCTTTCTTTCTATCTCTGCAAGATAATCTCCGTTCAATTCTTCCGCAGGAATGATCTTCCAGGTAATGAGGTGGAATAACTCATGCGCAAGATCGTAGTTGCGGCGCCAGGGCGCTTCATCGGAATTGATGACGATCACGGGGCCGAAATCGGGATGAACGGTAGAAGCAGCTGAACTGATGCTGGCGAGGGGTTGATAGATGAACTTCACCCCGTATGTCTGTTCCAGTATATTCTTGAGGGTCAAGGCCGGTCTGCTGCCGAGTTCAAGCAGCCTCCAGGTATTGCCGGCAAGAGAATCGATCTTTCCGGGAGTGCTGATGTCGTTGATCCTGATGTCGAAGAATTGCTGCTCACCGGCGCTTTCGTATCCCAGCAATCGCTCAAGGGAACGATACTGCTCACAGCGATACGTAATGGCCGATTCAAGCTCTTTCCTGGCATCGCCCTCAGGGGCTTTTCTCCAGAGCAAGACCATTGTCTTCTCCTGAAAAGCCTCATTGAGAAGACTATCCAGGGAGCAAAAATATACCCTGGCAAACAGGTTGAGTTCCGAAGCTTTGACTTTCCTCTCGCCTTTCTCGATATTGCTCAGCGTCTGATAACTTGTATATCCGAGCCTCTTGGCTGCCTCGACGACCGAAAGGCCAACCCTTTCCCGGGCTGTTTTCAGGCGGTTAGCCAATGTCTGCTGATCCATGTAACCCTC
>JAQVWF010000074.1 GCA_028698615.1 Syntrophorhabdaceae bacterium | reverse complement strand
ACGCGTTGCAGCGACGCCTGGATCTTTCACTCTTCCTTATTGCCTTTCCTGAATCTGATAACCAGAAACGCTGCCAGCCTGACAATTGTCGCGTAAAGCAGCAGAAACAGGCAAAACGATAAAGGCTTGCCCAGTTGTGCTGTACCGCTTATGTGCGAAAGCGTATATGCAAACCAGACTATTGAAACCGACAGTGACAGATAGAACGAAAACCCGGTGATCCGGTCTATCCCGTCCGGTGATAGCGCTTCCCGCCTGAACAGGGCAAATGAAACGCCCATGATCAGCGCTGTGGCAATTACTGCATGAAAATCAATGAACATATCTATCGTCGCCAACTACTATCCCTCCGTATGATGGCACTGTTAAAGCTGAAAATGACATACCTCCCACCATACCTCACATTATCTTCGATTGCTTCCGGTGGAATCAAAACCACCTCCTACCGGAGAGCACAGGGACAATATATAAGAGTTGTGTTTGTGTGTCAAATGCTTATCCGCACAGGATAGTGACCGTGCGGCGCGGGGAAGGAATCCGAATGCACCCGCAATTCCCCGTGCCGTCCTGGCATCAATGTCACACGTTCCGGGAATCAATCATGATGATCGCCTTCCAGCGCCTTGCCTTGAACCATTGAACCGTTGAACGTTGAAACTTTTGAACCGCCTCTCATAATGCCCAACGATATTGTGCCATAATCATAACGAGGGGCATATGGGACTATTCGCCGGATGTGACCCCGGCACACAGTTGCTCTTCACAGGGATTTGGCAATTGACAAGAATACTGTACGTGATACCATCGTTTATGTCTTTGTGTCAGGGCACCATTCACCCTCCGAAGAGGAGCAGATGAAAGACTCGGCCGGAACGAATCAGGAATTGATGGAGGAGATATCCTCTTTAAAAGAGAGGATCAGGGAACTGGAGCGTTCGGAAGGGATGAGAAGGGGCGCGGAAGGGTCGCTGCAGTGGAAAACTGCTCTTCTCGAAGCGCAGATGAATACGTCCATCGACGGCATTCTGGTCATCGATGAGAATCAGAAAAGACTTGTCATCAACCAGCGGATCCTGGAGATGTGGGATGTTCCCCACCATATTCTGGATGACGAAAATGATGAAGCCCTCCTTCAGTATGTCGTCGGTCTTGTCAGGTATCCCGAGCAGTTCCTCGGGAAGGTGAATTACCTGTACGATCACCCCTATGAGACAAGCCGCGACGAGATCGAATTCAAGAACGGCATGTTTCTGGACAGGTACTCGGCCCCGGTCCTCGGCGAGGACGGATACCACTACGGCAGGATCTGGACGTTTCGGGACATAACAGAGCGCAGGCGCACCGAGGAGGCGCTGCGGGAATCGGAGCGCAAGTTTCGGGTCCTTGCCGAGAAGTCCGTAGCCGGCATATATGTCCTGCAACAGGACGGAACCGTGCGGTACGTCAACGCGAGGTGCGCCGAGATATTCGGGTACACAGTTGAGGAAGCGGTGGACAAGCTGAACGTGCATGATGTGATATTTTCTGAAGACCTTTCCCTGGTGAGTACCAGCATAGGCAGGAGAATATCGGGCGAATTGCTGTCACACCACTATGAGTTCAGGATAATCACCAGGGGCGGAGACATCAGGCATGTCGAGGCTTACAGCTCCTTCACCGTATACGAGGGAAAACCGGCGATCATCGGAACCCTGCTCGACATCACCGAGCGCAAGCGCGCCGAGGAGAAGCTGCTGGCAAGCGAAGAGCGGTTTCGCACGTTCTTCAACCTTCCCATCGTGGGTTTTGCCATCACCGGTGCCGACAGCCGGTGGATCCACTTCAACGACAGATTATGCGAAATGCTGGGGTACTCTCGCGATGAACTGGAACGAAAAACATGGATGCAGATCACGCCGCCCGAAGACCTTGCCCGGGAGAGACCGCTCTTCGAAGACGTGGTGAGGGGCAGGAGCAACGTCACCGGTATCGAAAAACGATATGTCAGGAAGGATGGTTCCCTTGCCGATGTATTCGTCTCCACCCAGGTGGTCCGAAACCCTGATGCTTCGATAGCCTATTTTGCCTCCATCATACAGGACGTCACCGCCCAGAAAAGGGCCGAGGAAGAGATCATCAGGGAAAGAGAAAAACTGAGAACCCTCTCGGACAACGCCCCCTTTGGAATGGTTCTCACCGACAAAGACGGTCATTTCACATACGTCAACGCCAAGTTCACGGAACTCTTCGGGTATGATCTGTCGGATATCCCGGACGGCAGAACGTGGTTCAGAAAGGCCTATCCTGAGGCCGAATACAGGCATACGGTCATTTCGACGTGGGTGGAGGATTTCAAGGACGCCGGGCGGGTTGAACGCAAGCCGAGGGTCTTTACCGTTACATGCAGGGACGGGATCAAAAAGATCATAGAGTTCATTCCTTCAAGGCTTGCCTCCGGGGATTACCTGATGACCTGCGAAAATATCACCGAACTGAGAAAACTGGAATCACAGCTGCGCCAGGCCCAGAAAATGGAATCCATCGGGACCCTTGCGGGAGGCATCGCCCACGATTTCAACAATATCCTCACCACCCTAATAGGATATGCATCCCTCATACAAACAAAACTGGACAGCGACAGCTCCTTACGGTCATACGTGGACCGGGTTCTCCTTGCCTCCAAGAAGGGTGCCGATCTCACTCAGAGCCTTCTGACCTTCAGCCGGCAGCAACCCGTCACGCTTCTCCCCATGGATGTGAATGACGCAATAAGAACGACGCAGCCGTTGCTCAAGAGGCTCCTTACCGAGAATATTGACCTGCGCACATCCCTTACCCGGTATGACACGGTCGTTATGGCCGACAAGTCGCAGATGGACCAGATCCTTTTCAACCTTGTCACCAACGCAAGGGACGCCATGCCGGAAGGGGGGACGCTCACCGTAGAGACGGATATCGCCGACATGGACAGCCGGTTCATAGAGGCTCACGGGTTCGGAGGGCCGGGGAGGTATGTGCTGATAAACGTCTCCGATACGGGAGAAGGTATGGATGAAGCAACACGGGAGAAGATCTTCGATCCCTTCTTCACCACAAAGGAGACCGGGAAAGGCACGGGGTTGGGTCTTGCAACCGTCTACGGCATCGTCAAACAGCACAACGGTTATGTCACCGTATATAGTGAACCCGGCCACGGCACGGCCTTCCGCATCTACCTCCCGGCCGCGATCACAAAGGTCCGGGAGGAACCCGATACGGCGGTGCCCGTGGGAGGGAAAGAGACGATCCTTATCGCGGAGGACGATGAAGGAGTGCGACGGATCATGCGGGAGGCGCTTGAGGAATACGGCTACAGGAGCATAGAGGCAGTGGACGGTGAAGATGCGATCGATAAGTTCAAACTGCACCGCGAGGTAGATCTCATCATCCTCGACTCGATCATGCCGAGAAAGAACGGAAGGGAGGCCTTCGAGGCAATACTCCGGATAGACCCCCATGTCAGGGTGCTCTTCACCAGCGGGTACACCAGGGATGTCGTCCTTGACAAAGGGATCAAGGACAAGGAATTCGACTTCATCGCGAAACCGCTGTCACTCGGCAAGCTCCTTCAGAAGGTCCGCGAGATACTGGACAGGTAGCCGGGTGGCCCGCGGGGGCTCATCCCCGTTCCTGCAACCGACATCCTGAGAATTCGAGGTTCCCCCTTTTACTGGAATTGGCTTGACATACAAAACCACTTTTCCTAATCTATTTTTGGATTAGAGGTGTTTTTGTAGAAATATCAAACTTCCATCTTGCGAGGCAAACTTTGAGAAGACTGTTGAGGTTGTGTGCAAAAGCGCTGTTCATCTCAGGCATTGCGGTGCTGGCAATGATGCCGGTGATAACAGCATCGGCCGGCGCGCTCGATTCGATCCCGATCGACCCAGGGGCCAAAACGATTCACCCGGACACGACCGTCATGGTTCCCGCGAACGGCGCCGTCGGATCCGACATTTATGTCTCCAGCCGCGCTTTCCTCTCCATAGATTTTGCCGTGCAGCCGGGCAAGCAGGTCACCCTGCTGGTCATTACAGGCGCACAGAAGGCGGAAATGAATGCGGGAAGACCGATCACGGGGCGGCCGCAGGTTCGTGCGCCCATCGATGGGACTGCAAGCCAATCACTGACCGTAAACCAGGGAGGTTATTATGTCGCAATTCTCAGTTCGAATCCCCAGTCTGTATCCGTCACGTATCGGGTCTGCGCCCGTGCGTTCTGATCTCATGGCACGCCGGCCTCTTCGGGCCCTCCGTGTCATCGCCCTCATTGCCTGCGCACTGTTCCTTACAGCGAGTCAGGCGGCTGCCGGCCCCCTCGACTCGATTCCCGTCGGACCTTCGGACCGCGTCCTTCTCAGCCAGAACGTGAACCTCTCCGAAAACGGCAGCGCCTCGAACCTTTTCGTTCCCCAGCAGGCAACGGTTTTCTTCGACGTTGCCGTTCAGCCCGGGAAAAGGGTCCTCCTCATGGTGATCACGGAAGATCAATGGAAGGCCATCAGTTCCGGAGAAAAACCATCCGGCTCGCCAATCCTTCGCACACATATCAGCGGTGTTCACTCGGTGTCCGTCAGCATTCCACGCGGCACATACAGCGTCGCCATGATCCCCGCCCAGGGAACGACTCAGGTGACCATGCGCGCCCGGGCCAGGTATTAACAATGCGTCGGCCCGTTTCCGAAAGGACTGCGAAACGCCCTGACAGCGGACGGGGAGCATGGAATAGCATTGCGGCCGTAAGTATTGCAGCCCTCTTCGTACTCGTTGCCGCCGTGATAGTTTCCCCGGGTGCCCGGGCTGGGGACGGAACACCCGTGAAGGCACAATGCTGGGTCGACGGTGAACTCCGCGGCGGGTATCCTCTGGACAGACCCTGCCCCGGGACAACCGGCGGCGGGGGCCGCATCATCATTATGGGTCCGCCTGTCATCGTCTGGCGCCATCCCAGCGCGGAAGGCTCGCGCATGGCTGGATTGGCTCCGGTGGACAGCAGGCTTGCAGGTCAGCTGGGCGCGATTGCCGATACACCGATAATTTTGAGGCAGAAGGGCGAGTTCGCCATGAGAAACGGCAATCTTGCGCAAGCCAAACTCTATCTCGAGGAAGCGAACCGCAGGGACCCGCAGGACCCCCAGATCCAGCAGAGCCTCGCAAAACTCAGGAACCTCTTTGATAAAGGCACGCAGAGCCTGACGGTGCCGCGCCTCCAACTCCCAAAGCAGGAATTCCTGAAACCCATGCCGGCGGCCGCTGTTGACAGGTTCATGCGCTACCCTGATGTCAGGGCACTCAGGGAGGCTGAGATCATTTCCTACAACAAGCTTGCAAATGCGGACGCCGCGTTCAACACGATAACGGCCAGGGTAAAGACCGGCGCGGCAACGCAGCGCGACGTCGATCAGGCGCAGTCGAAACTCAACGCGGCCGTCGAGGAGTTCAAAAAGTCCGAAACCAGGCTGAAGGAAAGAATCTACGTGCTGGATAAATAGATGAAGCCCTCACTTACTTTGTTTGCCGTCGCAATGGCCGGGCTCGCCGCGATCGTGCCCATCCAACCGGTCCGGGGGGAAGGGTGTCCGCCGAACTCCGCGCCCGTCGAGACCGTTTCCGAGAAAGACACTATCATCCATTGTCGTTGTGTCTCCGGATTTGAGAACCGGGAGGGCGTTTGCGTGCGCGTAAAAGATGCGAAATTTCCCCCGGCTGCTGCAAATCTCGTCAATATCATGGACAGGGTGACAAAGGAGCTCAATCGGCCTAAAGGGGGATATCATAAGGGCCTGAAACCCAGGCTGGTATGTAATCTTTTCTTTCAGGGAGTGGGAAAAGAGCTCACAAAACTGGGTTTGCCGGCTGATCGGGGAGCATGGAAAAAGGGTCTGATAGCTGTACAGATAAAGGGGGAAATAGAAGCCGACAAGACCGCTTGGAATGAACTGAAGGAAGGGGACGTCCAGGAACGGGCCAACCGGGGAATCATTGTCGTTGCTGTTTCGCGCGACCATGTGGCAATAGCCTTTCCAGTGCCCCCGGGTACACAATTCTCGGCTAAAGAGCCCCTGTTCAGAGACGGCAACGAACATGGCCCCGAAAACCAGGCAGACCGTCGCTTACATGCAAGTTCATGGGGTGCTGTGCCCGCCCGCAATATGTTTGGCTATGAATATGGAGATAAAGAGAAGAAAGAACTGAAGAGCCCCAGATTCTATGTTTGGACCCCTTCAGAATCATCCGCGAGCGCACTAAGCCATTATAAGCGACAGATAGTGCCAAGGTGAGCCTTAATCATAAAGGCAACGACGAGAGAAAAGAGCCAGGCAGCGCAGCGAAAAACCGGGGGACCCGGGGGACATCCCCAAGAAAGTAAGAAACTTATTTGGTAAGCTTCAATCCCCTCCTCTGTGCAATCTGTCTCCCCCTCTCTACGGCAAGGCCTATCGCCTGTCCGGAGATTGCGAAACGCATGGCGAGGTCCTTCAGCGTGGTTTCCAGTTCCGTCACCGCGAAGAAACAGAAGACGCTTCTTGCCTCGACAAGCTTCTTTCGTCTTCCCCGGACATAAAGATCCTTCGGATGCATCTCGAAAAGCTGGCAAACCCTTCTTTCTATTGCAGCCATATCGATACCGGACTGCTTCATCTCGTAGCGCCGGGTCATCCTCTCTTCCGCCCGTGCAAGCAGAGCCGCAACAAAAGACGTGTCCCCCAATATGCGCTCATCACCCTTCACGGGTCCCTCGCGGACCGATCTTCTGACCTCTTCCCATCCTCCGAGACTTCTCACCAGTCCCCCTCCCGCAAGCTCCGGCCGCCGGCCCCGGCTTATCCCCATACCGACAAATTCGCGATAGACTGCCCGGGCCTCCTTCTCATCAGGGCCAAACAAGGCAAGAATGTACCGTATATCCTGCCAGGGGACCGCCCTGTTGCCGAGGATGGCGGCATGACCTGACCACTGATAGTGTCCGAGGGACTCGTAATCCGGAACGATGCCGGCCCTGAGAGGATTGAGATGGATGTACCGCAGGAGTTCCTGCAGGTAGGGATCTTCCTGGCAGATGATGGATTTGTAGCGGTTCTGAAAGAGGTGGCCGCTGCGCCTGTGCCTTCGGTTGAAACCACCGGCATAGCCGGTGAGGAGCCGCGCCATGAAAGTGGACAGGGAAACATCGCCTGTGCGCAGCAGCATATGCGCATGGTTGGACATCAGTGCCCATGCATAGCAGACCGTTGCGGTTTCCGGCAAGAGAACGGACAGTCGGCCGGCAAAGTCTTCCCTGTCATCGTTTCCGAGGAAGATCCCTTTTCTGTTGATTCCTCTTATGATCACATGATGGAGCACACCTGCCGCATCAAGACGTGCGTGTCGCGGCATGAACACCTCTGTCATTGACGATTGGCCCGGGGCTTTCGCCCCGTGCTGACATATCCGGCCTGTTTCCTGTGTATATTACTTTTTCTGATGAAAAGTGAGATCCGTTACTACCCTGAAAGCCCCGTGTCGAGGACGAAACCA
>JAQVWF010000073.1 GCA_028698615.1 Syntrophorhabdaceae bacterium | reverse complement strand
CCGGATATCATCAAGAAGACCTTTACCATACCGATCCTTCCAAAGAAAGAACAGAGGGATGCCCTGAACTGGACATCCGCGAAGGTCCTTTCCCTGTCCCTCGATGACATGGTGTACGAACACACGATGTTGGGGAGGATGGAGGAGAAGGGGATCATGAAGGACGAGGTCCTTTTTGTCGGGACCTCGAAAGGCTTTATTCAGCGGGTCAGTTTGGCTTTTCAACAGGCGGGTTTCCGGGATGTGGTCCTCGTCACCGACATTGCCTTCGCCTACGTCTATGCATTGGGAGAGGTGGGGGAAAGGTCGGTCGCCGTGGTCGATGTCGGCGGAAGACAAACAGGTTTGTATATCGCCAATGGCCGGCGCCTCATGTTTGCCCGTGAGATCCTGACGGCCTCGGAGAGCTTTTCCGACGCGCTCATGAGCGGTCCCGGCCTTTCTTTCGATGAAGCTGAACAATACAAGAAGGAACGCGGTTTTGACGCGGAACTGACGGAGATCCTCAAGATACCCTTTGAGCGCCTGGCTGGCGAGGTTCAGCGGACGTTCAGCGTCTATAACCAGCATTACCCCGACAAGGCCGTTACCCAGGTGTATGTGACGGGGCGGGGCGCCAGAATCCCCCGGTTCATGGAAAAACTGGAGGAGACACTCGTGGAACAGGTGGACCGCCTTGAAACGCTCCACAGCATCGAGGACAAGTACATCCCGGCCCAGGCGCTCTCCATGAACCTCGATGTTCTCCCCAATCTCCTTCCGGAAGGGGCGAAAAGGCGTGAAACGAACAAGGTATTCAAACGCTTCGCCATGGTCGGAACGGCAGCTATCGCCGCAATCCTCATACTGCTTTCCCTGGGTATGTGGCGTACCTCAAAAAATGTCGACCTGAGATTGCAGGCCGAGAAGGGTTCCCTGGAGCAGATCAAGAAAGGCATAGAAAGCCTGGGGCTCAAGTCGGTCAAGGTGTCCATAGACCCCGGTGATATTGGTTTTATTCGCAACCAGATCCAGAAGAAGGACATAACGTTCGTGACGCTTTTGAAGTATCTTTCATCGAAGACCCCGGACGGCATTTATCTGAAGGCGGTTGAATTCGGGGGTGAATTTCCAGCCGAGGGAGCCGCTGTTCCTGACAAGGGCCAGCAAGCTTCCGCCCCTGTGCCCCCCGCACCACCGGCGAGCGCCGCGCAGGCAAAGGGGGAGACAGGCCGGAAACCCATGGAAAATGAATATCCGCTGGTATTGACAGGATACATTTTTGCTGAGGCGGATGCCCTTGAACTCAAGCTTTTTGATTTCCTTTTGTCCCTCAAGGGATCGGGTTTTATCCAGCAGGTGGAAGTGGTGCGCAAGGAAAACAAGACGGTGCGGGGAAAACCCGTGCTGGAATTTGCTTTGTCCGCGAGGTGCTCGAAGCATGAGCTATAAGAATCTCATATGGCTGCTCGGTCCCGTCGTCGCGATCATCCTTCTATGGGTATTCGCGGTCTATATGCCCATCACCGCGCAGGCTAAAAAGGGACAGAATTCGCTCGACGCAGTTTTGCAGGAGCGCAAGACCCTGGAGACAAGCATATTGACCATGAGCCAGCAGATGCAAGCCCAGGAAACGCTGAAAAAGTCCTATGATGAGTTTCTCAAGCGGGCGCCTGCGGTCAGCAGGATGGGAGAGTTCATGGCGGGCGTTGTCCATTCGGTGAAATCAAGGGGGATGAGCCTGGAACGCCTGAACGGCCAATACGGATCCATGGAGACTTCGCATAGAAATGTTGTGCACCCCGTTTTCGAGATGGGCATCAAAGGGAAATTTATGGACATGGGAAGGTTTCTTGAAGAACTGTCGGAACAGACGGCTTATGGTAGTATCAAGCAGGCCCGTATAGCTTATGACGAGAAAGAGTACCCGGTCCTCACCGGCCGTTTTGTCATAGAGTTCAAGGCGCTCAAGGAGAGAACGCTTGAAAGTAAGTAAGCCCATCCTCATCCTGTGCATTGTGTTGCTCCTCATTGCAGGATATGTCCATTTCTTTACGGGCAAGAAAAAACCAAAGGGGCCTGTACCTCCGACTCCACCCGCCCCGGCCCAGAATCAACCCGCTAAGCCGCAGCAGGGGCAGCCGCCGGTTTCTCCCGGTCAGCCCCAGCCAGCAGCGCAGGCGCCCTTGAAACCCGAGGCTGCCATGCCGGCGGCCAAACCGCAGTTCGACAAACTGAGAGTTGGATGGGTTTCGGATCCATTCCTGCTCCCCGTTATCAAGGGAAAAAGCGCCAGGGGAGACGGCTCGGCAGTGAGACTTGTAGCCATTCTCGAACAGGGCAGGGACAGGGTTGCGGTCATCGATAGGGATGTGGTTAAGAAGGGCGATATGATAGGAAGCGAAAAGGTCGCGGAGATAGGCAGGGACAGAGTAGTTCTGGTTCGCGGTGCAGCCAGGCGGACCCTTGTTCTTGCCGATGCCGACACCGTTGCTACCGAGGAGGCGCTTACAACGAAACCAAAAGCCACTGAGAGGGCCAAATGAAAATAAGATGGATCCCTTTAGTCTTGCTCTGTTTTTTGCTTTCCTGCACTCATTCCCAGAAGGCGCCGGACAAGATGGCGGCAAAACCGCCTGATATACCAAGTCCGGTATCGTTCCAGGTCGACAAGGAACCGAAGGCCGCGGCAAGACAACCCGAAGACCTCTATTCCTTTTCGCTTCGCGAGGCCAATGTCAAGGATATCCTTCGTGCCATCGCAAAGCAGACGGATTACAATGTTGTCGTTGAGCCCGACGTGAAGGGTCTCACGACAGTCGATCTCAAGCAGGTCAGTCTGTCTAAGGCCCTCGAATACATACTTGAACCGCTCAATTACGCATACAAGATAGAGGACAGGACTGTCTACGTTTCCAGGCCCAAGGTGGAGACGAAGATATTCACGATCAATTACCTTTCGTTGAAAAAGACCGCGACAAGCAAGGTGACATGGAAGGAGGGAGGTTCGTCCAGCACGACGACAAGTTCCGGTACCACGAGCAGCGAAGACAAGACGCTCGAAATAAGAAGCGAGACCGAATCTGATCTGTGGAAAAGCCTTGAAGACAACCTGAAACCCATGCTGTCGGCGGATGGGAAGTTTGCGATAAATCGACAGGCTTTCACGATCATGGTGGCTGATTACCCGAAGAACCTGAAACGGGTTTCCATGCTCCTCGACGGTCTTGAAAAACCCATGCACAGGCAGATCCTCATCGAAGCGAAGATAGTTGAAGTGATACTGAACGCCGGGTCGCGTCAGGGTATCAACTGGAAGCTTGTGAACACAAGGGTTGGAAGTTTTGCGAACATCAGCGTTACGCAGAACTTCACCACGCCCGCCGATTTCAGCATCACGCAACCGGTGTTCCGTTTCTTTGTCGGTTCACCTTCCTCGGGAGAGCTTGACATCTCCGGGTCCTACGTCGAGGCGCTCCAATCTGAATACGAGACACAGGTACTCTCGAATCCGAAGATATCAACGCTCAACAACCAGAGGGCCGTTATAAAGGCGACGACGCAGGAGGTCTACTTTGACGAATCTCTGGCCTATGGTGGAAGTGCCACTCCGGTCGCCACGTATACCCCGAAATTCATGAACGTGGGGATTGTTCTCGACGTAATCCCGCAGATCGATGAGAACGGCAATATCATACTGAGCGTGCACCCGGTGTACTCGACGATCTCAAGCTATGTCAATTCTCCCAATCCGGACTCGCAAGGCAGAGTGCCTGTCATCACGACACGGGAAGCCGATACGATCGTCCGGATAAAGGACGGTGAGACCGTGGTGATAGCCGGTCTCATTCAGGAGAGAAAATTCAAGGACAGGACAGGCATAAAAGGCCTGAGTTCCGTCCCGCTTCTGGGCCAGCTTTTCAGGATGGATACAGAGGAGAAGAGGAACACTGAGCTTGTCGTGTTTTTGACCCCGAAGATCATTTACGCGAAGTGAGGGTATGCATAGATGAGTATAATCCATGACGCCCTGAAAAAGGCGCAGGAGCAGAGAAAAGGAAGTGGTGCCGGTAGCCCCTTAGGCGACAGTCAGCCGGAGGCTAAAAAAAAACCGTCTGCTGTGCTGATCGCGGTTGTTCTGGCGGTTGCCGTGGCGGTGGTTGCCTATCTCTACATCCCGGCGTTCCATAGGGGGAAGGCCCCGCCCCCGCAGCAGCCGAAGATCCCGGTGTCATCGCCTGCGGGAGTCGCAAAGACACCCGCTGCGGCGCAGAGCGCTCCCGACCCGGAGCCTCAACCGCAGACGGTCCGGACGGCAGCGGTCGCAGTAAAGCCTCAACCAGCGACCGAGGCGAACGAGACGGGTCTGGCTCGACAGCAGAGTGCTCCAGCGAAAAAGCAGATGGCCGAACGTGATGCCACAAAGGCACCCCGCGGTCTGAAACCTGCCGTGAGTGGAACGAAACCGCTGCCACCGTCCCTGGTCGATGCTCAGGGTGCGCCAACAACCAGGCATCCTCGGGTAGTCGCCGGCAGCCACACGAAGGACCGGGAGGAACCAGATGAGGAGCCCATTCGGCGGACGAGGATACGAAGGACTGACGATGAAAGGATAGACGCGCAATTCAACGAAGCCCTCAGGGCAATAAACTCCGGTCAGACGGGTGATGGCTCTAGGATATTCAACGATATTCTCGCCAGAAGGCCGAATCACGTGGAATCTCTCAACAACTTGGGCGTCATCGCGGCATCGCGTGGCAACAAGAAGGAGGCCCTCTCCTATTTCAAGAAAATTCTCGAATACGAGGCCAACTATCCGAAGGCGTACAACAACATCGGGCTAGTTATGATGTCCGATGGGCAGCCCCAACTGGCGGAGGAGTATTTCCGCAAGGCCATCTCCCTCGACCCGAACGGACTCGAGCCCTATATGAACCTCTGCGCGGTCCTACGGGCGCAGGGCAGATTTCAGGACGCAGACAAGATCATGGAGACGCCGATCAAGAAGAACCCGAAAGACCCGCTTCTCCTTCTCTCCTCCGCTGTCATCAAGGACAATTTGGGCCAGACAGGAGAAGCCGTAAAGTACTACAGGCAGTATCTCAGCCTGGCAAAGCCATCTGACGCACAGAGAAATGGAGTTTTGGAAAGACTGAAATATCTGGAAGGCAAAAAGTAATGGCTCGGATACGCAAAAGGCTTGGGGAGCTTCTTCTGGATGCGAAAAAGCTGACGGAAAAAGATCTTCTTCGCGCCCTCACGGAACAGAAGAAATACGGTAACAAACTCGGCAAGGTTATCGTCAAGCTCGGGATGCTCTCCGAGAAGGAGATCATCGATACCGTCAGCAAACAGCTCAATATTCCCATTGTTGACCTGAAAGAGCTGGAGATCCCCGAGGACGTTGTCTCGCTGATCACGTCCGACATTGCCAAGAACTCCATGCTTATCCCTGTCATGCGAAGGCATAACGTCCTTAAGCTGGCCATGGTCGACCCTCTCGACATCGATGCCATGGACAACGTGGCGCGAATGGTCAAAATGGAGATAGAGCCGCTCATCGTCGCCGAGGATGAGCTGAAACAGGCGCTCGAAAAGTACTACGGTCTCAAGACAATTGTTGAAGAAACCCTGGACAGGATTCGGGAACAGGAATTGACCCTCGAAAGGGATGAAAAGGATGATGAGGAAGATGAGCGGATCTCGGTAGACCTCATAGAGGAAGAGCCTGTCGTCCGTTTTGTGAACAGCCTCCTGGCCCAGGCTCTTGCCGACAATGCGAGCGACATCCACGTGGAGCCCTCCAAGAACACTATGAGGGTGAGAATGAGGGTGGACGGCAGGCTTCACGAGATACCCAGTCCCGACAAAAAGATGTTCCTGCCCATAGTATCCAGGATCAAGATCCTCGCCGGTATTGACATCGCCAGGACCAGAACGCCCCAGGACGGCAGGTTCAATATCCGGGAATCATCCCGTGAGGTGGGCGTCAGGGTTTCCACCTTTCCCACCATCCACGGCGAAAAGGTGGTTCTCCGTCTTCTCGACAAGAGCACTGCCCTCTATGGCATCGACAACCTGGGGTTTTTGAGGGACGACAAGGAAAAGATAAAGAGCGTGCTCAGGAGGCCCTATGGTTTTATCCTTTCCACGGGCCCCACCGGCAGCGGTAAATCGACAACGCTTTACTCGATTCTCAACTTCATCAACGCCGTGGAAAAGAACATCATCACCATAGAGGACCCCGTCGAATACACCCTGGATGGTCTCGCCCAGGCACAGGTCAACCCCCGTGCCGGAATGACCTTTGACAGCGGGCTTCGCTCCATCCTCAGGCAGGACCCTGATATCATCATGGTCGGCGAGATTCGCGACCGGGAAACGGCGACCATGGCAGTCCATGCGGCACTCACGGGGCACCTTGTGCTCTCGAC
Source organism: Syntrophorhabdaceae bacterium (assembly GCA_028698615.1). NCBI lineage: Bacteria > Pseudomonadati > Thermodesulfobacteriota > Syntrophorhabdia > Syntrophorhabdales > Syntrophorhabdaceae > Syntrophorhabdaceae bacterium. The sequence goes on along the minus strand of JAQVWF010000073.1, from coordinate 1,844 downwards.
GCTCCACACGAATGACGCGGCAAGCGCCGTGACCAGGCTTGTGGAGATGGGAATAGAACCTTTCCTTGTGACGTCTTCCGTGAGTTGTGTTATCGGCCAGAGACTCCTCAGGAAGATCTGTCCCGAATGTAAAGAGTCCTATTACCCCACGCCATCGGTTCACAAGACCTTTCAGATAAGGGAGGACGTCCTCCTGTACAGGGGCAAGGGTTGTCCTGCATGCAAGTATAAGGGCTATCGCGGCAGGACCGGTGTCTATGAGGTCCTTGTCATGGATGATGAACTCAGGGAGCTTATCATCAGCAAGGCCCCCAGCGAAGTATTGAAGAAGAGGGCCCACGAAAAGGGCATGAGGGTCATGAGGGACGATGCCATCATGAAGGTCCTCTTCGGCACGACAACGCTGGAAGAGGCGCTCAACGTGGTACAGGAGGAGTAACAACGAAGGCCGGGATCCAGGAAAACACTGCAAAACGAGGCCCAAGGTGACATTATGAGGCACAGAGCCTAGGTTATGCCGACATTCATATATAAAGCCAGGGATGAGAGGGGCCTGCTGGTCCAGGGGAACATTGAGGCCACAACCCAGAGAGATGCCATGGCCCAGCTCGATGCCATGGGGTATATCCCGGTTTCGGCAAAAGAGACAGGCTCCAAGAGTTCGACCTCAATTGATGATTATCTGTTGCGGTTCCAGAGGATCAAGCACGACGATCTTATCTTCTTCACCCGCCAGTTCCAGACCATTGTACGTTCTGGTATCCCGCTCGTGGCGGGGCTTCACGCTCTTGAGGAACAAACCACCAACCAGAGGCTGCAAAAGGGAATCAAGAACGCTGCGCAGGAGATCGACAAAGGCGCGAGCCTGTCTGATGCGCTGGCAAGGCAGAAAGGTGTTTTTTCGGAGATCTACGTGAGCATGGTGCGCTCCGGCGAGACAAGCGGTAATCTCGAAGAAGTGCTGGAACGGCTATCCGGGCTTCTCGAGTTCCAGATGAGGACAAAAGAGACCATTAAATCCGCCATGAGATACCCCATCTTTGTTATAAGTACACTGGTCATAGCGTTCGTTGCCCTCATCAATATGGTTGTACCGAAATTTGTCCCAATGTTCAAGACATCGAAAGTTGCGCTGCCTCTTCCTACCCAAATATTGCTTGTCATTAACGACGTCTTCCAAAAGTACACAACAACAGTCGTGGTGGTTGTTATCGCCCTGATCGTTGGTTTCTTTTTATATAAGCGAACGGCTGCGGGGAAATACACCATCGACGTCATCAAGCTCAAGATTCCTTTCATAGGTGTCATAATTTTGAAGACCTGCATGAGCAGGTTCGCCTTCACTCTGGAAAATCTCGTCAGTTCGGGCATTCCCATTATACGGACGCTTGACATCGTGTCGCGCACGGTAGGCAACGAGTATATAGCGAAGAAGGTGCTCGAGATATCCGCCAGTATCGAGAAAGGAAGAGGAATATCGCGACCGTTGAAGGACGCCAAGATCTTCCCCTCCCTTGTAATCCATCTCATCGCAACCGGCGAAGAAACAGGTTCGTTGGAAGAAATGCTGAAGGAGATTTCGAGGCATTACGACAGGGAGGTGACATATACGGTCAACCGGCTTTCAGCGTATATTGAACCCATTCTGACGGTCGGTCTTGCAGGAATGGTTCTCTTTCTTGCCCTTGCCATCTTCATGCCCTGGTGGGATATGATGAAGGCCATGAGGGGTGGTGGTTGAAAGGTTTTTTCAGAGACCCTGGCAACTTGAGGTACAGTCTCAACACGATCATACCTCTCGTAGCTTTTCTGACTAGTCTCTTCTCTCTCGCCATCGGTCTTAA
>JAQVWF010000072.1 GCA_028698615.1 Syntrophorhabdaceae bacterium | reverse complement strand
AGTACGGGGACGATATCGAGTATCATCCATTCCGGTCTCACACCCGAGACCTTAAAAGCATCCACCACTTTCAGACGCCGCGCTATCTTTTTCTTTTTTGCGTCGCTCGATGTATCCCGCATGTCTATACGGAGAGTCTTGCCGAGTTCGTCGACATTGATCTTCTTCAGACATTCTCTGATGGCCTCAGCGCCTATGCCGCCGACAAAACCCTCGCCGTATTTCTCGCGAGCTTCGATATATTTCTCCTCGCTTATTATCTCGCAAAAGCTGTAAGGAGAATCGCCGGGTTCGACGACGATGTACATCTCGAAGTAGAGAACCCGTTCCACTTCCTTTATGGTAAGTTCGAGGAGCGTGCCTATCTTGCTCGGCATGCTCTTGAGGAACCAGATGTGGGCCACGGGGCAGGCCAGCTTGATGTGTCCCATGCGCTCGCGGCGAACCTTGGACTGAATGACCTCCACGCCGCATTTCTCGCATATGATGCCGCGGTGTTTCATCCTCTTGTATTTGCCGCAGATACATTCGTAGTCCTTTACGGGACCGAATATCTTGGCGCAGAAAAGTCCGTCCCGCTCTGGCTTGAATGTCCGGTAGTTGATCGTCTCCGGTTTCTTTACCTCTCCATAGGACCATTTCTCGATAAGTTCGGGCGAGGCAAGGGAGATCTTGATCGCCATGTAGTTCAGGGGGTCCCGCTGTTTGTCTGATTTAAAATATTCTTCCAAGGTTGTTCCTCCTTGTTACTCTTCTTTAAGGAGCTCTACGTCGATGCAGAGGCCCTGCAGTTCTTTGACCAGAACGTTGAAAGATTCCGGCAGATTCGGTTCAAGGACATCCTCGCCCTTGACTATCGCTTCGTAGGCCCTGATCCTTCCATTAACGTCGTCGGACTTGATAGTGAGGAATTCCTGCAGAGAGTAGGCTGCTCCGTACCCTTCGAGAGCCCATACCTCCATCTCACCCAGTCTCTGACCTCCGAACTGCGCCTTGCCGCCGAGAGGCTGCTGGGTCACAAGTGAATAGGGTCCGATCGACCGGGCGTGGATCTTGTCGTCAACGAGATGATGGAGCTTCAAAAAGTACATGTTTCCAATGGTGATCTTGTGGTGAAATGCTTCGCCGGTCCTGCCGTCGAAGAGCGTCGTCTGCCGGGAATCGGCGAGGCCCGCCGCCTTGAAGAACTCCCTGATCTCCTCCTCCTTTGCGCTGTCGAAAACAGGGACGGCGATGTTCACGCCGTTCCTCATGGCCTCTGCAATTGAAGCCATCTCCTGGTCGTCAAGGCGATCGATGACGCCCTTGAGTTCGTTATTGGAGAAGGTCTTCTTCAGGAGTTTCTTGAGGGGCTGTGAATCGGCGGCACCCTGGTAGAAACTGTCGACCATTTCGCCGATGCGTTTACCCATTTCTTTTGCGGCCCAACCCAGATGGGTCTCCAGGATCTGGCCCGCGTTCATACGTGAGGGGACGCCGAGAGGATTGAGAACGATGTCGATGGGCGTTCCGTCTTCAGTGAAGGGCATGTCCTCTTCAGGGAGGATTATGGAAACAATGCCCTTGTTCCCGTGGCGACCGGATACCTTGTCGCCCACTGCGACCTTCCGTTTCATGGCCACGTAGACCTTGATGGTCTTAATGACACCTGGAGGCAGCTCGTCCCCCTTTTTTATCTTGTTGATCTTGTCTTCGTATATGATGTGGATAATGTCGACCTGATTCTCCTTGCTCTCCACGACCTTCGCTATTCTCGATTCCAGCTCGGGATCGCCGAACTTCATCTCCTGAAGCCTCTCGAAGCTCGTGGAGTCTATCTTCTCCCTCGCGAGAGCCTCGCCCTTCTTCAGAATAACCTTTCCCTTGCTGTCCTTGATATCGGAAGGAGCGATCCTTCCCTCCAGCAGTTCCGCTATCTTCGCCTTCTTGCTGTCGAGGATGATCTTTATCTGGTCTTCCTGATCCTTCAGGATGTTGGATATCTCTTTGTCTTCTATGTCGCGGCTGCGGTCATCCTTGTCGATGCCCCTGCGTGAAAGGACCTTGACATCGATGATGATCCCCTCAATACCATGGGGAACCCTGAGGCTTGTGTCTTTCACGTCGCCGGCCTTCTCCCCGAATATGGCCCTGAGCAGTTTTTCTTCAGGGGTAAGCTGGGTTTCGCCCTTGGGCGTTACCTTGCCTACGAGAATATCGCTCGGTTTGACCGTTGCGCCGACCCTGACGATACCGCTTTCATCGAGGTCCTTCAAGGCGTCGTCGCCGACATTGGGGATGTCCCTCGTCACCTCTTCCTTCCCAAGCTTGGTATCGCGGACCACGCACTCCAGCTCTTCAATGTGAATCGACGTGAAGACGTCTTCCTTCACCAGTCGTTCGTTGATGAGAACGGAGTCCTCGTAATTGTAGCCTCTCCAGGGCATGAAAGCCACCATGACGTTCTTGCCCAGCGCCAGTTCGCCTCTGTCGGTGGAAGGACCATCGGCAAGGACGTCGCCCTTCTTTACAAAATCCCCTTCCCTGACGATGACGCGCTGATTGATACAGGTGTCCTGATTGGACCGCCTGAATTTGAGGAGTTTATAGACGTCTATCTTCGTCGCCGTCTCGTCGTGACCCTTCTTTTCCTCGTACTTGAGGATGATACGGCTCGCGTCGACGCTTTCGATGATACCGTCGTGCCGTGCCATGATCGTTACCCGGGAATCCCTGCCGACAATGCGTTCCATGCCGGTACCGATGATCGGAGCTTCGGTAATGATAAGCGGCACAGCCTGGCGCTGCATATTGGAGCCCATGAGAGCCCTGTTCGCGTCGTCATGCTCGAGAAAGGGGATCAGCGCCGCTGAGGCGCTGACAAGCTGTTTCGGAGAAACATCCATGAATTCGACCTGGTCGGGGTTGACAAGATACACGCTGCCGCCCTTCTGAGCGGCGATCAGGTCCCCTGTCAGCCTGCCCTCTTTATCCACCGGAGCATTGGCCTGGGCGATATAGTACTGTTCTTCTTCGAGGGCGCTCAGATACTTGACGTTGTCGGTGACCTTCTTCTCCTCTACCCGGCGGTAGGGGGCCTCTATGAACCCGAACTCGTTGACCTTCGCAAAGGTGGACAGGGATGCGATAAGGCCGATATTGGGACCTTCCGGCGTTTCAATGGGACAGATCCTTCCATAGTGGGTCGGATGGACGTCGCGGACTTCGAAACCAGCCCTTTCACGGGTGAGGCCTCCGGGGCCCAGGGCGGAGAGCCTGCGTTTGTGGGTAATCTCACTGAGCGGGTTCGTCTGGTCCATGAACTGGGAGAGCTGGCTGCTGGCAAAGAAATCCTTGACCGCCGTAGCGACCGGCTTCGGATTCACGAGGTCGTGGGGCATGAGAGTTTCCATCTCGGGAAAGGTCAGCCTTTCCTTGATGGCGCGTTCCATGCGCACAAGACCCATCCTGAACTGGTTCTCGAGGAGTTCGCCCACCGTGCGGACCCTCCTGTTGCCGAGATGGTCGATGTCATCCCCCGGCCCGCGGGCATCTTTCAGCTTCAAGAGCTGCCGCACCACCTCGATTATGTCCTCTCTCCTGAGGATTGTCATATCGAGGGCGACGTCGAGACTCAGACGATGGTTGATCTTGAGTCTGCCGACCCGCGAAAGATCGTACCGCTCAGGGCTGAAGAACATGTTCTGTATCAATGTCTCGGCAAATTCGATGGTCGGCGGGTCACCGGGTCTCAATTTGCGGTATATCTCGATAAGGGCCTCGTCTTTCGTGGAAACCTTGTCGACATTGAGGGTATTGCGCAGTGACGGGCTTACATTGAAGTTATCTATGAAAAGGATCTGGAAGCTTTTCACCTTCTTTTCGACAAGGTTTTCAAGATCGTCGGCCGTGATCTCCTTGTTGATGGGTATGAGGACCTCTTTGGTCTTGGGATCGATGATGTCGCCCGAGGCCGCCTTCCCGATGACATCTTCTTCGGTCACGGGAATTTCATGGATATTGGCCTGCTCCATCTTCCTGATGACGGCCTTTGTGATCTTCTTGTGTTTTTTGACAAGGATCTCGGCGGTCTTTTCGTTGACAATGTCAGAGGGGGCCTTCTGGCCCAGAAGCAGTTCAAGTGGAGTTTCTTTGAACAATCTCTTGTCCTTAACGACGATCGTCTCTTTCTCGTAAAAGTAATCGAGGATCTCCTTCTCCGAATAACCAAGTGCCTTGAGAAAGAGGGTTACGGGTATCTTCTTTTTCTTGTCGATCCTGACATAAACGAGTTCCTTGTGGTCGAATTCAAAATCGAGCCAGGAACCTCGATAGGGTATGACGCGGGCTGTATAGGATACGCTCCCGCCTATTGTCGTCTTGCTCTGATCCGTGTCGAAATAGACCCCCGGCGACCGGTGAAGCTGGCTGACGATGACGCGCTCCGTACCATTTATGATAAAGGTTCCCCGCTCCGTCATGAGCGGTATCTCCCCGAAATAGACGTCCTGTTCCTTCACGGCGCGTATGTCCCGCGCCTTTGTATCGGCATCGATGTTCCACACGACGAGCCGGATGGTGACCTTCATGGGGGCGGCATACGTAAGACCCCTTACGATGCATTCTTCTTCAGAGTTCTTGGGATCGCCCATATCGTATTTCACGAACTCCAGGGTTGTCGTCTCATGAGAATCCCTTATGGGGAAAACGCTGTTGAAAACGGCCTGCAGACCGATCGTGTCCCTCTTATCCGCCGTAATGTCTCTCTGCAAGAACTTCTCGTAAGAATCAAGCTGGATCTCGATGAGATTCGGTATCTCGAGAACCTCTTTGATCTTTCCGTAATTCTTCCGGAATATCCTGTTATGGAAGGTTTCTTTCATAAATTTATCTCACCTCATTTGGGTGTTGAAACTGAAGACAGGGATCCAGTATGAGGCTTACCGCTTCCATACCGGACCCCTGTTTCCTGCACAATTGCTTGTTAATCAACCTTAACCTGTCCGCTGACTTCTTCAAGCTGTTTCTTAATGTTGGCAGCTTCGTCTTTGGAGACAGCTTCTTTAACCGCTTTCGGCACTCCTTCAACCAGATCCTTTGCTTCCTTGAGTCCGAGGCCCGTGATGGCACGGACGACTTTGATAACCTGGATCTTCTTCTCTGCTTCGTATCCCGTGAGGGTAACGTTGAATTCGGTCTTCTCCTCCGCGGCCTCCGCGGCGGGAGCCGCTGCGGCTCCGGCGCCCATTCCTGCGGCCATCATGGGCATCGCTGCCTGTACGCCGAATTTGTCTTCCAACTCCTTGACGAACTCGGAGAGTTCGAGTACGGTCATATTTTCAATAAACTGGATAACTTCTTCCCGTGAAATACTCATCTTATTTGATCCTCCTTCATGCCTGTTCTTTTTGTGCCTTGATAGAATTAAGCACGAGCATAAGCTTATTCAGATTTCCCGACAATGCATAGACGAGACGCGTCGGCTGGCCCTTGAGAAGACCGACGAACTTGCCGAGCAATGCTTCTCTCGACGGAAGCGTCGCCAATTTCTGGATCTCTTCCGCCGTGATCGCACGGTTGCCGATGTATCCAGCCTTCATCTTCAGGTTGGGCATCTCTTTAGCCAGGCCGGCAATGACCTTCGCCGGGCCAATCGGGTCCGTGTTGGTGCAGATGATCGCGTTGGGACCATCAAACTTGTCGTAAAGAGCTTCTGCTTTTGTACCCTTTGACGCTATTCTCAGAAGAGTGTTCTTGACAACTGTGAATTCGGTGCCGACATTTCGCAGTTCTCTTCTGAGCTTCGTCACCTGCGCTACATTCATACCGCTGTAGTCCGCCAGGAAAAGGCAATCGAGCTCTTTCAGCCTTGATCCCAGTTCCTCAACAACCTTTGTTTTCTTTTGCCGTTCCAATGGTTTTTTTCCCTCCTTTCTGTAGAATATGTATGGAAAGTCAGGGAGACCATGCTAACGAAAAGTCTCGGCAGGCCGCGCTCGTTTACTGACGCTTGTCTATTAGCGTCACACCTGCTTTCTCTGACTCTTTCCCTATTTCGTCAGGCTTCGCGCATAAGAAGGGTCGATCTTTATACCAGGGCTCATCGTGGTACTGATCGCCATTCCCTTTACATACGTTCCTTTGCTTGTGGGCGGTTTGAGCCTTATAACCGCATCGAGGAGTGACTTGAGGTTTTCAAGAAGTTTCTCTTTCCCGAAACTTATCTTTCCAACGGGGACATGGAGGTTGCCTGCCTTGTCTACTCTGAACTCGACCCGGCCGGCCTTCATTTCCTTCACGGTTTTTGCGATATCGAATGTCACCGTGCCAACCTTGGGGTTAGGCATAAGACCCCTTGGCCCCAGTATCTTTCCCAATTTACTGACCATTCCCATGACATCGGGAGTTGCGATGGCTTTATCGAAATCCATCCATCCCTTCTGGATCTTTTCGATCAGATCCTCGGCCCCGACTGTATCCGCGCCTGCATCCTGGGCCTCTTTTTCCTTTTCGCCCTTTGCAAACACCAGGACCCGGACCGACTTACCAAGCCCGTTGGGAAGAGCGACGCTGCCACGGACCATCTGATCAGCGTGGCGGGGGTCCACTCCCAATCTCAGTGCAAGCTCCACGGTCTCATCGAACTTCGCGTAGCAGACCTGAGGCAAAAGTTCCATTGCCTCGTCGATTTCATAACGTTTTTCGCGATCGATCTTCGTCCTCGCTTCGACATATTTTTTTGCAAGTGCCATTTTATGTTCACCTCTTCATTGGATAGACGCCAACACGCTGTCGTGAACGTGCCAGGCGCCCCTTTATATCACCCTTCGACAACCTCGAGACCCATGCTTCTCACCGAACCTTCGATGATCTTCATAGCGCCTTCAAGGTCCTTGGCGTTGAGATCGACCATCTTAAGCTGTGCGATCTCCTGGACTGAAGACTTCGTTATCGAACCTACCGTTTCCTTCCTCGGGGCATGGGCGCCCTTTGCCAGCTTCGCTGCCTTCTTTATGAGAAATGACGCCGGAGGCGTCTTCGTCACAAAGGTGAAGGTCCTGTCCGAAAATATCGTGATCAGGGCCGGGATGATCGTCCCCTCCTGGCTCTTGGTCCTTTCATTGAAAGCCTTGCAGAACTCCATGATATTAACGCCATGCTGGCCGAGTGCAGGACCGACAGGGGGCGACGGGGTCGCCTGACCAGCCTGTAGCTGGAGTTTTACCAATGCGATAACTTTCTTTGCCATTTCTTATGCTCCTTCACATTTTCTCTATCTGGATAAAATCAAGTTCTACCGGTGTCGTTCTGCCGAAAATATTCAAAAGGACTTTGACTTTGCCTTTTTCCGGCTTTATCTCCTCGACATTACCGGTAAAATTGGTGAACGGCCCCTCGGTAACCTTGATGCCGTCGCCCTTTTCGAACCTGATCTTCGGTTTGATCTTTCCCTTGCCTTCCTGGATCGCGTTGATTATATCATTCACTTCCTTCTCGGGAAGTGCCGGGGGATTCATTTTATCATAGCCGACAAAACCGGTCACTTTAGGCGTATTGCGCACAAAATGCCAGGTCGTGTCGTTCATAAGCATATTGACGATGATATATCCCGGGAAGACAGTCCTCTGGGACTTTTTCACCTGTCCCTTCACCTTCTCCATAATAATCTCAGAAGGAACGATGATATCCCCGAAATACTCCTCCATCTTTGTGATCTTGATGTTCTCTTCCAACATCTCCTTTACTTTCTGTTCGTATCCCGAATAGGTGTGGACAACATACCATTTTTTATCCATTGAATTTTCCACCGGTCCTTACCGTAAGAGGGCCTGGATGATCTTCGCGAGGCCTATATCGACTACGCCGAGAAAGAGTGCCGAGACAACAACGGTTATGAGTACGATATACGTCCCCTTCATGGCATCTTTTCTGGATGGCCAGGTTACCCTTTTCCCTTCGTGATACACTTCCCGGAAATAATCCTTTACAGGCTCAAATCTGCTTTTCAAATCCATTCATTTCACCATAGATTATCAGGCCAGGAGGGATTCGAACCCCCAACACCCGGATTTGGAGTCCGGTGCTCTATCCGTTAGAGCTACTGGCCTTTATGTGTTATTTCGTCTCCTTATGGCTCGTGTGCTTCCTGCAGGAGTTGCAATATTTCTTCATTTCAAGCCTGTCGGGAGTCTTCTGCTTGTTCTTTGTCGTTGTGTAATTTCGCCTTTTGCATTCCCCGCAGGCCAATATAACAAGTTGCCGCATTGTAATTCCCCTTTATTCAATTATCTCGGTGACGACGCCGGCACCGACTGTCTTGCCGCCCTCACGGATGGCGAAACGGAGTTCCTTTTCCAGTGCGATGGGGGTGACAAGCTCAACGG
>JAQVWF010000071.1:5919-9139 GCA_028698615.1 Syntrophorhabdaceae bacterium | reverse complement strand
GAAGACGGCGCCCCCTGTCCCTGGTCCACCGGCGGCAGCGGTAGTGAATAGGGGCGGGAATTCCAAGGGAGCGGCAAACGGGGGCATCAAGGCTCACGTTGAGCTAAGTGCGCCCGTGAAGGCAACGAAGAATTGACGGCCGATACACTTTCGATGCGGAAGGTGGTAGAATAGGGGACGGAAGGAAAGACACCATGGAGACCACAAGAAGAACGATCACAGCGCTTTTAATCTTCCTTGCCTTCGGTACGTCTCTCTACGCCTCCTCCCCCGGAGCGGTTTACGTAAACTTCATCGAAGGCGCCGTTCTGCGTATTGCCGCCAATTCCCAGCGCGGTGTTCCCGCAAAGACCAACCAGGCCCTTGCGGAAGGGGAGACCCTCATGGTCACGGGACCGGGCAACGCGGAACTTTTCATACGCGACGGAAGCGTGGTGAGGATCACCGAGGGGAGCCGGTTGAAAGTCCTCTCCATTGAGCCCGGGGCCGTCCAGTTCTCCCTGGAGCGCGGCAAGGCCCACGTCAATTTCAAGGGACTCAAGGGCTATCCCCTCTTTTTCAATACGCCTTCCGCACAGGTCGATGCCTTCGACCGGTCCACCTTCCGCATAGATATCAACGCTGCGGGTGAGACCGAGATATCGGTCCTCGCCGGTGAGCTTTTTGTTGCCCAGCCGAAGGGCAGGATGAAGATCATTGTCGGGACCCGTCTCATCATGAGGAAAGAGGGCGAAGCCCCCGTCTACACCACGAACCGGCCCGCTGACGTATGGGACAAATGGAACAGGATGAAGGACGGCGATCCGCTGCCATCGGGCGATACCCGGGAGCCCGAGCGGCGGTCGGCCCCTTACGCGCCCCCGGCGGATGTCAGCGCTGCTGCTGCAATTGCCGAAGTCAGCCCCGCGCCGGCGGTCACCCGCGAGTACATCTACATCGGGACCGGCCCTGCGTGGAGCTATTCCTATTATCCCTTTGATTACCGGTTCTACCCGCGGCCCTGGCCCTCCCGCTGGTATCGAGGCTGGGGCGGTCCCCGGGGCTGGTACGGAGGCTACCGGGGATACAGGGGGCATGGCGGCCACTTTTGCCGCGGTCATCGGCGTTAACCCGTTAACGCGCTGAATACCTTGAAAAAATAAGCTTTTTCTGGTATCGTATGATGTCTTAAGTTCGTCAAAGAGCCACTCCGGAGAGCCAGTCAAGCAATGGAAGATTTTTTTGGTTTCACTCTCTTTGATCTCGAAGCGCAGATAGGTGCGCTGGGCAAGGAAAAATACCGTGCCCGCCAGCTATTTCGCTGGGTCTATAACCAGGGCAATCTCGATTTCGGGGAGATGACAAACATCCCCAAGGGCTTGAGGAGCGTCTTCTCGGAGATGTTCTCCCTTGACACCATGCCCATAGCCGAAGAGCATTCCTCTCGCGACGGCTCGACGAAGCTTGCCCTTGCCGCAAAGGACGGCCATGTCATCGAGAGCGTGCTCATGCCCGAGAAGACCCGCGTGACCCTCTGTGTCTCCACGCAGATCGGATGCCGCATGGGATGCAGGTTCTGTGTAACGGGAAAGATCGGTTTCAAGAGGAACCTGACGGCCGCCGAGATCGTAGGGCAGGTCATAACCATGCGGGAGTACTTGAGAAAGGCGGGCAGAAGGCCTGTAACGAACATTGTGTTCATGGGGATGGGAGAGCCCATGGACAACATCGACAACGTTGCGACTGCGCTTGATATCCTCAAGGATCAGGCCGGCCTTGATCTTTCCTACCGTAAGATAACCATTTCTTCCGTGGGCCTTCTCGACGGTTTGAGGGCGCTGGATGCAAAGTCCGCCGTCATTGCCATCTCTCTCAATGCCGCCGATGACGAGACGCGGTCCATGCTGATGCCCATCAACAGGCTTTATTCCATCGGCAAGATCATGGATTTCGTGAGGGGTTTCAAGGGGACGAAGCGCACGAGGATCACCTTTGAGTACATCCTCATCAAGGGCGTCAACGATTCTCTCGATGATGCGAGGAAGCTCTCGGAGCTCTTGAAGGATATCAAGTGCAAGATCAACCTTATACCCTACAACCCATCGTCGTATACTGAATTCGAAAGACCGGAAAGGGAAAGGGTGGACAGGTTCCACCAGTATCTCATCGACCGTTATTTTACGACCATTATCCGCGATTCGCGCGGGCAGGACGTCGGCGGGGCATGCGGGCAGCTCGGCATGGGCTATCTCGATAAGGCCCGGAATCCCGCTGCCGACGCGCGCAAGAACAAAGGGGCCACATCTTCCGAGGTGACATCATGAACGGCAGACTTCCGGCATACAAAAAATCCTTCTTCTTAAGCCCCGACAGGGAAGACGGGCTCCAGCTCGAGATATACCACGAAGACGGCATCGTTTACTCTGACCTGTCTATCGACAACCGTTTCGAAGGTTATGCCGAGGTACTCCACGGCGGCATGATCTTCGGGATCCTCGATGTCATCATCTGGTATGCGATCGTCATGAAGACCAGGATCGTCGCCATGACGAGAAAGGCGGAAATGGAGTTCTTCAAGCCCATCATGTGCAGCACCCCCTACCGTGCAAAGGCGCAGATGTTAACAATCGAGGAAAGAGACGTCCTTGCTACGGCCTGGGTAGAGGACGCAGCGGGCGACGTCTATGCCCGGATGAACGCCGTCTTCCGCGAGGGCAAGGGTTTCGAAATGGACGCCTTCGTAGACCGCTTCGACTTCTCGACGACAACACCGGCGATAAGGGAGTATTTTTTGTCACTGCTGGAGACGGGCAACGGGTGAGAAGAATTCTTTTCCATTACTTCTTCGACAGGGAACGGTCGGTAGCGGTAAAGACGTTTTAAGGTGTCTTCAATATATCCTTCACGATCAGCCAGTCCGGGTCGGGGAAGGCGTATCTCTGGAGGTCTTCGGGGGCGACCCAGGCGATCTCGTCGTGGTCGGTAAGGACGATCTCGCCGGAGACATACTCCGCGCGGTAGGCGTAAAGGATGATGGCCGACTGGCAGTTGAGGACATGTTTCCTGGAGGAGATGAGCTTTCCCACGGCAATGTCGATGCCAAGCTCTTCCCGGATCTCCCGTTTCAGGCACTCTTCCAGGGTTTCGTTGTCTTCCAGTTTGCCCCCCGGGAATTCCCAGTTGTTTCCCATGAAGGCGCGTTTTCTCCGCGCGATGAGTATCATGCCGTCTCTTTCGATGA
>JAQVWF010000071.1:0-5819 GCA_028698615.1 Syntrophorhabdaceae bacterium | reverse complement strand
TTCACGCAGAGGTCCTTGTCCACGCGCACCTCAAAGGGGCTTATCTTGTTCGTGAAAGACTGGAAGGCTCCGAAGGGGCAGAAAAGCCCGCACTGGATCCGCCTCTTCGTGAGAACGGGTAGTATTACGACAAGGCCCGCAAAAAGCGAGAGGAATATGATCATCTGGAGGAGCGTCTTGACCGATGTGACCTGCACATATTCAGTGACGGTCTTGTAGGGGCAAAGCCACTCGCAGTATGTTGGCGAAAGCATGGCCGCCGACGTGAGGACGACGGCGAGAAGGACGGCGAAGGATAGGTAATGCCACTTTTCCCCGATGTTCCTGATGAGAGGCTTTTTCAGGATCCGCGAAAAACCGTCGTCCCATCCGCCCAGAAAACATCCCCACCCGCAAAAACCCCTGCCCAGGGAAAGCGCCGCCCCGATCCAGATGATGAACATGCTGGCGATCGCCGCGTAGACCCCGGTCATGGTCCCCGGGAAGATGATGGTTCTCGTCAGTGCCATGGGAATGATCGTCATGGGGATGACGATATGGCAGAAGGGGGTCCTGCATTCCAGCATTTCCGATTCGCTCAAGGCCATGCTTCCCCGTACCTCTACGTAATGGGAAATGAAGGAGATGACAAAGGCGGCCGCGAAGACCACAAAAAGGATCGCCCGCCATCGGTCCGTGCGGCCTGTTCTGAGCATGAGGAAGAAAAGGGTGTTGATAAAGACGAAGACTGCGAAAAAGGCGAAAAGATGCCGCGCGTCATGAGGAACCTTTCCGCCGGAGAGTATGATAAAGGTTACGAACATCATGGGCAGGGCGGTAAGAGCGGCCCTCAGATTTGTCATTGATTCGCTGTGTTCGTTGGGGGCGGCGGCACGGTTCGGCATGGTCTTCGACTATCTTATAGCACCAAGAAGGAGAACGAGGCCAGCATAAAAATAATAGATGCCGACGATCCCGGCGGCAAGCTTCCCGACGGTTGACAGAATGCCGAGCCGCTTCAAGGAACCGATGAGCGGAAAAGGGAGAAAAAAGACAGATGTGCCGCAAAAGAAGAGCATGAAGAAGACGACACTGCCCATAAGGCTTGTCTTATCGACGGCAGCCGCAAAAGCGATCAAAAAGGGCGGACAGAGGGTAAGCCCCGTCAGAAGGCCGAGGACCGCCGGAGCGAGGGGCGGCCACAGCCGGACCGCACGGGACAGAAGCCGATCTGAACGCCGGGCCGCACAGAGCGTCGAGTCCGGCCTCTGCCGGAACCCGTAGAGCACAAGGAGAACGGAGAGTATGATATAGGAAGATCCAACGAGGCCATTGCGTGCGGAAGGGGAGCCTGAAAGAGAGGCCTGGAATGCGAAGGCAATGATGGAAAAGGCGAGGTAACCCGCCAGGCGCCCCAGGAGGAAACGAGCTACGATGCTTGCATTTGCAATGATGCCGGAACGTTCTCCGATGAGATAGGGGACCAGGACGGGGGCGCAGTAGCCGATGCAGGCGACGCCGTTCGAAAGTCCGAGAAAAAAGGCATCCATTAAGCTTTCTTTTTGATCCCTGCCGCCAGCAGGATGCTTATACCTATGGAAGTTGCCCCGACTGCGAAGGCGGTGAAGTAGGAGTGGGTTATGTCAAAGGAAAAGCCGGCGAGGAGCGGTCCGGATGAGCCGCCTATCGTGGCGCCGAGCAGCGAGATGCCGAAGAGGGAGCCCATCGCCTTCACGCCGAAGAGCTCGACGGTGGCCAGGGGGAAGACGGAAGCGAGGCCGCCGTAACCGAAACCGAAGACGACAACGAACATCCAAAGCTGCCACTGGGAGCTGCCGAAGAAAGGGAGGAGCATGGTGAAGCACTGGCATGAGAGGATTATGATAAAGGAGCGTTTTATTCCCCAGCGCTCCGTGAGAACCCCGAGGGAGAGCCTGCCCGCAACACTCATTGCACCCACCGATCCCATCATGGTCGCCGCCGTGGTCACGTTTGTCCCCTCATCGGTGGCGTAAGGCACGAAATGGGCCATGATGATCCCGACCCCGATCATCCACAGGCCATGTATGGCGAAGATGAACCACATGTTCCTCGTTCTGAGGGCCTCGGCGACCGTCATTGAATGTTCCGGCATGGTGAGGTGATGCGCGCCGCCGTGAGGGTCCCCCTTCTCGCCATTCTTGTGCACAGCGGTAAGGGGCGCGAGCCCCATGTCCCGGGGATCTCCCCGGATGATCAGGGCCTCGATGATACAAACGGTCAATACGATCAACCCTACGACAAAGATGGCGACCCGCCAGCCGAACGACCGGATGAGATACTCCGACAGGGGCGAAAAGACGAGCGTGCCCATTCCCAGGCCGGAAACGAGAATTCCCATTGCCATCCCCTTGCGGTGAATGAACCACTTTGAAACGGTGGCAGCCGTAGGGGCGTAGCAGGTGCCGACCCCGATCCCCACCGCAAGGCCCCACGTCAGGTAGAGGATTCCCGTGTGATGGCAAAAGGCCGTAAGAAAACAGCCGACAGCCATGATGGAACCCCCGGTGGCGATCACCTTTCGGGGTCCGTACCTGTCCGAGAGCCATCCCATGGCTATGGAGGAGAGGCCGTATACAATGAAGGCCACGGAGAGAATGCCCGACAGAACCGCTCGCGAGCTTTCGAACTCATCTATCCATGATTTGAAGAAGACACTGAAGGAATAGATGGTGCCGAATCCGGTACATGTTCCCAACGCGGCGGCAAAGACTATGATCCAACCGTAGAAGACTTTCCCTGTTCCGGGAATCCTGTTTTTCACATTAACCCCAACAAACACCATCACGCGTTCGCATGACATTTGAAGCGGATGGTGACATCATTCCTGCACCTGACAGCATTGTTACCATAACATGACAGACATTCCCGGGAAAAGAAAAACATGGCGTTAATAAAAGGGAAAGACCCACCCCGCGCCTGGTTTCAAGCCTCCGCTATCGTGATCTTGCCGTATTCGCCATCGTAGCCGGGTTCGATCTCCACGCTGCCGGCACGTACCCGTTCGATGGCCCGGGCGATAGCGGGATGCCCCGCGCCTGCTATCTCATTGAAGGTGGCGTTCATGAGTATGGCCAGTTCGTTGCCGAGCTTCTCGAGAAGGTCGAAGTAGGGCTTATCCACCTTCTTTGTCCGGACACCCGCCTTCAGCGTGTGGGCGATGATCTCTTTCAGGGAGATAAAGGAATGGAACAGCTTCGCGCCGGCGGGTGTGAAACCGGGCCGTCTGTCGGCCAGGGCCTCAACGCGGTTAAGGACGCCGAGGGTCACCTTCTTACCGCAGGCCGGGCAGCGATAACCCGCCTCGAGGGCCTCTTTCGGCGCCATTCTCGTCTTGCAGGGGCGGTGGCCGTCGTAATGGTATTTGCCTTCCTCGGGAAAGAACTCGATGGTTCCCTCGAAGCCTTCCCTGGTCCTGATGGCCCGGGCTATGGCATCGAAGGAAAGATCGGCGTCGAAGATATTTGCCTCTCTTCCGATCTTCTGCGGGGAATGGGCATCGGAGTTGGATATGAGGGTGAGCCCGTCGAGGGCCGAGACGCGCCAGTTCATCGGAGGATCGGAGGAAAGGCCCGTTTCGACGGCGTGGATATGGGGGGTAAGCTCCTCGAAGCATTCCTCCAGGGAATTGAAACCCGAAGCGGCACCGAGGACGGAGAAATGGGGTGTCCAGACGTGGGCCGGTATGAAGAGACCCCCGGGGCACTCGTCAATGACCATCGCAAGGAGCCTCTTTGCGTCGAGGCCAAGGATGGGTCTCCCGTCGGACGAGATGTTCCCAATCCTGGAGAGCCTTCCCTGGAGGCGCAGGGCGCTCTCCATGTCATTGAAGAGGACAATGCAGTGGACCTTCCGGGTCCTGCCGTTCTTACTGTAGATGCAGCTTATCTCGGTGCTGATAAGGAAGAACACCTCTGATGCACAGGACCGGGGTATTGTGTTGTCCTCAAATTCTTCGCGCAGCACAAAAAGACCATTGCCGGCATGGTCGAGTTTGCGCGACATCTCCTTGAACCACCCAGGATGCGCGGCATCCCCCGTGCCGATGACGGTCACCCCCTTGAGCTGAGCCCACCTCCAGAGCGTTTCCGGGGCCATGTCCGGGCTTGTGGCTATGGAATAGTGGGAATGAATATGAAGGTCGGCAATGAATCGCATGGATGTCCTTTCGGCGCCATACGATACCATTGAAAGGGGGTATTTTCAAGCCGGTCTGGAAGGAGGCCCCCATCCCCAGGCCTCCCGGTCGGCCAAAATGGTCAACGCAAGACCGGACTCTTTCAAACCGAAAAAGGGTATTCTCCGGTAAAGCAGGCATCGCAGAATTGTGTACCCATCAGCTCTCTCAGTTCTTCGGTCTTCAGATATCTGAAAGTGTCTGCGCCTATCAATTTTCTCAGTTGCTCGTCAGTCCGGTTTTCGGCCAATAACTCCCCGGGCTTGGCCATTGCCATTCCCATTAGACAGGGAAAGCGTGGGGGCGGTGCTGTCAAACGCATATGAATCTTCGTTGCCCCCGCCTCACGCAATTTCGGGATCAAGACCATGGCCGTTGAACCCCGGACTAAAAGGGAATCGATCAGAAATACTTCTTTCCCTTTCACCAGTTCCCCATTGACCTGAAACTTTTTTTCAGCCTGGCCGAACCTGTCTTTTTCTTTGGAGATCACAAATACTCTGCCGATCTCGCCCACGGTGCTTATGGCCACCTTAAAGGGGATTCCCGTGGTGTCATGAAAACCCAGGCCGGCAGGAATGGCAGCTCGCGGAATGGGAACAACAATGTCAGCTTTTTCAGCCTCTGTTTTTGCCAGCTTTACGCCGATCTTCTCCCTGAACTCATAACAGCTTCTCGAAAAAACCTGGCTGGCCGGAGAGGCGTAATCAAGACATTCAACGATGCAGGGGTGAGGATCGGGGGACGCAAAGGAAATGTGTCTTATGTCCTTTCCATCGAGAACCACCATTTGACCTGGTTCGACATCACCTATCCACTCAAACTGACCGTGAAAAGCGCATGTTTCAGAGGCTATTGCCCACGCATAATCGCCATCCTCACCTCTTCTGGCGATGGAAAGAGGTCTAAACCCGAAGGGGTCCCGGGCGGCGATCAGGCTCCCGTTATGGAGAATTATGACGCTGAAGGCCGCCTGCCGGCCCAGAAATCTCAGCGTCTTCTCGACTTTTTCAAGCAAGTCCGCGCCTTCCATTCGGGCAATCTTTTGCAGGATCACCTCGGTATCCGTCTCTGTCTGGAAGAGACCGCCGAGTTCCTCCACCAACCGTTTGTACCCGGGAATATGACCATTATGGACGACAGCGATCTTTTCCTTCTTGAAGCTTCCGACTATGGGCTGGCTATTTCTCACGTTTGTTTCTCCCGCAGTGGGATAGCGGACCTGGCCAATTGCCACCGATCCAAAATAGGATCGACTTAAGGGGGGAGACTGGAAAACTGATCCCAACCCCCGCGCCTCCGAGAAAGAACCGTCCCTCAGACCTGAAACAATACCCCAACTTTCTTGTCCCCTGTGGGAGAGATTCTCGAGGCCGGACCTCACTTCGACAAACGCATTGCCCCTGCCGATAAACCCGAAGATTCCACTCATGATACCTCCTAAGTTCTTACAGCCCCCAACCATCCGGACCGACACGGTTTGACCGGGTGCACCCCTATTGCACCACCTCCACCTCTGCCTGACCGCCAGGACCCCGTTGTATGAATTGTTAAGAATCTTCCCCGCGCCGCGTAGTTATCCTAATTCTCTCCGTATTCCTGTAGATATGCAATAACAAAACTG
>JAQVWF010000070.1 GCA_028698615.1 Syntrophorhabdaceae bacterium | reverse complement strand
CCCTGGACTTCACCAACATGTCAGACTGGTCGTATATCCGGTATGCGGTGAGACGAATCATGGCCTCCATATTACCACAATTTGCCCCACGTGTATAGAGCTCTCTTTGACCTCACCCAAAAACCGCCATTCCTCACGGCCGGAACAGCAACGCTCCCGCAAAGATAACCTGATACCTGTGCCCAACGTGTATGGCCAGCGGCTCGCCCAAGGGTCCTGATAAACTCACGTTTGATGACACCGCGAACTATGCAATTAAGGGCACGCAGCAGCTGGATCGATTGGATATTGCGCGACCACCGGGAGCCAGCCGCATCCTCACGAGGGTGGGAGCGCGAAGGCAAAAGAGAGAAAGACCGTCAGCATCTTCCCGATACTGGCGTTCAAATCGAAGTCTCCGAGGTCAATCTGGTCATTGCTCATCTCTTCGTAGTGGATGAAAACCATCTGTGAAAATGCCCTATCCCATTCAACTACGGAGGCAGGCGGCTGAGAACTCAGCTCTTTCCAGTATTGAACCCCGATCTTGGCCAATCCCTCCCTGTTCATCTCATCATAGTCCATGAACAGGAACACCCCGACCTGCCTGGTGAGATTGTTTATGTCGACGGGACACCCTTCCTCCCTGAGACGGGGAACAACCGCCCCCAGAAACCACAAACCCGCGACGAATGTGAGCACCCTGTCCCTTGGAAAAGGACTTTCCACCAGGGCATCGGGCCCCTTTGCCAGTGACGGAAACAACAGCACGAAGATATCCGCCGCAACGGCCACCCCTATCATGTCCATAAGGGCATCGCATGGCTCCACTGAAAGACCATGGACGCTCTCCATGACACTCAGGTCTGTGGCCGCCTTGTTCAGAAGCGCTCTCGTCAGGGGCTTATCTGCGATATCCAGCTTTTCGACTCTCTCGCTCCAGGTTCTCATAAGATTCCATCACAGGTGATAGCACCTATCCTCTCTAGCATTTGAGTATCCCCTTCAATAATTTGATGGGTCTTATGCCCCCCTCCTCCTTCTCCGGGAACGGTTTTCCCTCATCGCGGGATTCCCTGCCATGAGCTGGCCCCTCCATCTCCACAAGGGGCAGCATCGATGTTGATTTGCGCCTTACCTTCACGGCCCAGATGGGATCTTTCGGACGCGGGGGGAGACATGACGACCCTCTCCTTCACCAGGCACCTGATATTACGGCCCTGCAGGATAGACCCATTCTCCCCAGCATGTTCCTTTCTCCTGATACCATTGTGTGCGTGCCGGACGAGAACAAGGAACAGAAAGCCGGCAAATACCGGGCTGATCAATCAAAAGCAGATTATATGAACGGCCGACCGGGTGTCAAGGAAATTAAGGGCGCTCAGGCAGAGGGTCTGTCCATTTCCCCCCGGTGGGAGGCCATTTTCCCATAATTGTGTTTGACCCTTGATGCCTGCGTGTTATAATACCCAACGTACTTTTGCATATCCATGCACGAAGTACTCCACGGCCACCGGATTCAATCCCCCCCGACTGTTATTCCGGTGGCTTTTTTGTTTATTTCGGGTTCCAGTCTTCGGGACAAAAAAATAGGTCCTATAGCATCTATAAGACCTGATCTCTTCCCTGGAATCTGAAACACCGGGTATGGAACTGTCTTCTCTCTAAGCTGCTATCTGCCTTTTTTCCACAAGGTCGCGAATAAAACCGATGAGGCTGAGGTCGGGTTTGGAGAATTGGCCGTCGGCACCAACGGACTGACCTTTGTGGATAAGTTTCTCGGTTATAAGTGAGGAAAAGAGGATAACGGGAATATCCTTGAACTCGGGAGATTCCTTGATCCTCTTGCACAGGTGGTATCCATCCATACCGGGCATCTCTATGTCGGTGAGCACCACGTCCACAAATTCAGTAAGCGCGATCGCCTCCCCGGCCCGAACCTTATTCTGCACGCTCACCAGATAGTTCCAGGCCTCCTCGCCATTGCCTACAGAATGGACGGCAAAATGCCCGTTCTCCTCGAGGCGGGCCCGCACATTGTGTCGTATTACGTTGGAATCATCGGCATGGAGGACCCTGATGGGCCTGTCGAGTTTGAACTCCAAACCACCTTCCGAAGTGGACAGGGGACCCTTCAGCGCCAGTTCAGGACTCAACTCGGCAATGGCCTTCTCAAGGTCAAGAAGAAAGACCAGTCTATCTTCGAGCTCGATAACCCCCGTTACGGCATCGCTGACGTTCTCCATATACCCGTCGAGGGGTTTTATGTCCTGCCAGGTAACGCGGTGGATCCTTGTAACACCCGAGACCATGAAGGCCGTCACAACGTTATTGAATTCAGTGATGAGAACGTTGCAGGGTTTCGTCTCCACCCGTGTCTTTCCGAGCCAGACGGCGAGGTCTACGAGAACCACCACCTTGTTGCGGTGGTTGAACAATCCCGACACCATACCTTTCTTCGAATCAGGCGGGTTTATCTTATTCCTGGGGACGGCGATGATCTCAATGACCTTTGCGACGTTGACGCCGTAATAGCCGCGGTAGCCTTCTTCATCAATATACAGCTCAAGTATCTCGACCTCATTGGTCCCCGTCTCCAAGAGAATGTTCGATGTTGCCTGGGCCATAACCCCTCCTTTAGCTCTTCGGCAAGCCGTCTGAATGTGTTCCTGGTCTAATTATCGGGAGATGCAGGGAATGCTTAAATGAAGACCCGGTGGATCATGACCTCACTTTCCGGACATCGGAAAGGGAATCTCGATCGCCTCCGTTGGACATTCGGCTGCGCAGAAGCCGCATTCCTCGCAGAGGTCTTCGGCTATGCGGGCACAGTCGTCCCCCAGAGTTATGGCGCCCGGGGGACATATCTCCAGGCAGTTTCCACAGCTTGTACACTTTTCCTTGTCTATAACGGGTATCATCAGAGCACCATCCCCAAGCGGTAACCGTCGTGGATCGCATTGATAAGGCGCCTCGGCTTCCTGGCGTCGCCTATGAAATATGTCTGCCCGGCTAAATTCTGAGCCGTCTCCCTCCACGTGTTCTCTTCGGGATAAAACAGGGTCATGATCACGCTGTCGGTCTCGACGGTCATCTCGCCCGACGGTCCCTGTGTGCGCACAAACCCCTTCTCAACGGCGACGACCTTGCTTCGCGTCATGAAATTCACCTTTCTCTTTTTCATCAGTGCCATGTACTGCCAGAAATAGAATGGATTAACATCCCTGCCCGGCTTTGTGCCCTCATCGATAACGGTTATCTCGTGGTCGCCCTGTCGAAGCAGGTAAACGGCAACGCCAAGCCCGACGCCCCGGCCACCTATGATCACGACCCTCTTTCCTGTTCCAACCCCTTCTGCCATTACGTTCATCGGCGTCAGGACACCCTGCGAAAGTCCTTTCATGGTCGGCCCGGTTGCGACAACAAGAATATCGTGAGGGGTCTGGCGCACCATCGCGGGATGGCACTCCACACCGAGCTTGATGGTCACACCGGCCTTTCGGCACAGTTGCTCGAGGGTTTCTACGGGCCTCATAAGTTCGACGGCCCCGGCATCGACCCGAGAGGCTATGAGGACGTTGCCTCCCAATGTATCGCTCTTTTCGAAGAGCGTAACGTCGTGACCCTTCCGTGCCGCCACCTCGGCGCACTGCAGGCCCGCCGGCCCGCCCCCTATGACAAGGACCCTCTTTTTCTTTCCTGCCGGCCTGGGTCCATAATATCCCCAGTCCTCTTCGCCTTCATGCCCCAGGGTGGGACGGACTGAACACATGATGGGCTCGTGATAGTAAAGTCGTGAAAAGCAAACATTGCAGGCGATGCAGGGAACGATCTCCTTCTCCCTTCCCTCCCGTATCTTCCTGGGAAACTCGGGGTCGGCTATCATGGGACGGCACATCTCCACGAAGTCTATCTGTCCATCCGAGATCGCCTTCTCGGGGATGTGCGGGAGAAACTGCCGAAAAGCCATCATGACGGGCACGTCGACGGCCTTTTTGACGGCCTCCCCGATATAGAGCCAGTGGCCCATCGGAACGTCCCTGGTAATCACCGACCGGGAAGATTCGTGCCACCCTACGGTGACGCTCAGGTAATCCGCCCCGGCCTCCTGCGCTATCCTGAAGCTTTCAATGCTCTCCTCGAAGGTGTTGCCGCCCCGGTCATCGAGCAGTTCGTGGCCGCACAGCCGGATGCCGACAGGCATGTCGCCCACCTCGGCCTTCACGCTCCCTATGACCTCGACCATCAACCGGCACCGCGCCTTGAGGTCCCCTCCGTATTCGTCCGTCCGTTTATTGGTGTAGCGCGATATGAAGGTGGAGATGAGATAACCGACGATCCCGGAGAGCTCTATCATGTCGAAACCAGCCTGCTTGGCCCGTCGGGCAGCGTCCGCATGGTCTCTCACGGCCTGACCGATCTCTTCCTTTGTGATCTCGCGGGGAGGTTTGAAATAGGACAACTTTTGGGGAACGACAGATGGCATGAGGCAGTAATCCAGCTCAATTCCCCCCTCCCTGCCGCAATGGAGTATCTGTATGCTTGAAAGGGCCCCGTTGGCACGGATCACATCGGCAATGCGTGCAAGGCCGGGGATGTACCTGTCGTCGTTGATGGACATCATCCCCTTGAAGCCTTTGCCCTCTCCCTTCTTGTCCGGATAAGCACCCTGGGTTGTGACTATTCCAGCTCCACCCTTTGCCTGGGCCTCCATGTAGGCAACCTCGCGGTCGCTCACATAGCCGTCGCCGTAGGGAAAATTCGTCTCTGTGGCCGCGTATTTGATCCTGTTCTTCGTCGTCAGTTTGCCGATAGCCCCCGGCTGAAAGATATACGGATATCGTTCCATAATAACCATCCCGTTATGTTCAGAAGTGGAATAAATTACCTGAAAATGAGTAACACACCGTCAGGAATCAAGTCAAGCGCCATTTAAGATACTGCCTCTTACCGTACGACGGGGGATATTTTCCATATATTCCGGGCATATTCATGGATGGCGCGGTCGCTGGAAAACTTGCCTGACCGGGCCGTATTGAGGATCGCCATGCGCGTCCACTGGTCCTTGTCCGCGTATGCGCGGGTCACTCCCTCCTGGCATGCGATGTAAAGGGAATAATCGGCAAGAACACAGTAGCGGTCGCCGTCCATAAGGAACTGGACGATGGGCTGGAACAGCCCCGGGTCCTCGGGTGAGAAGAACCCCGATTGAAGCTGCTGGATCACCTGGGCGAGTTCCTTGTTCTCTTCGATATATTTTCTCGGGTCGTACTGTTTCCTTAATTCGAAGATCTCCTCGGCCCTGTG
The DNA here is from genome assembly GCA_028698615.1 of Syntrophorhabdaceae bacterium. NCBI lineage: Bacteria > Pseudomonadati > Thermodesulfobacteriota > Syntrophorhabdia > Syntrophorhabdales > Syntrophorhabdaceae > Syntrophorhabdaceae bacterium. Next base: position 3,966 of record JAQVWF010000070.1, on the reverse strand, counting down.
TCCGAAAAGGAAGAAATTATCCTCCCCCACCTCCTCCCTGATCTCGATATTGGCTCCATCGTATGTGCCGATGGTAAGGGCACCGTTGAGGGCGAATTTCATGTTCCCTGTCCCGGAGGCCTCGAAACCTGCCGTCGATATCTGCTCCGACAGGTCTGCCGCCGGCATGGTGACCTCGGCGATAGTGACACCGTAGTTGGGCACGAAAACCACCTGAAGCTTGTCCTTGACCAGAGGATGGGCGCCGACAATCTCTGAAACGTTGTGTATGAGCTTGATGATAAGCTTGCACATGAGATACCCCGGCGCCGATTTTCCCGAGAACAGGACTACTCTCGGAACAAATCCGTCGGGAACCCTTCCTTCCCTGAGACGGTTGTAGAGGGTGATGACGTGGAAAACATTGAGCAGTTGCCTCTTGTATTCGTGGAACCTCTTTACCTGGCAATCAAGGAGAAAATCCGTTTCGAAGGTGCAGTTGAAAACCCTTTCCAGGGCTGCACGGAGGCGAAGCTTGTTCTCCCTCTTGACGGTGACGAAGCGGTCTTTGAAAGCAGCGTCTTCCGTCATGGGCTCGAGCCTTTTCAATTCGTTAAGATCCCTGGTCCATCCATCACCGATCGCTTCCGTGATAAGAGCGGAAAGTCCGGGGTTTGCGCTCATGAGCCATCGCCTGTGGGTTATGCCGTTCGTCACGTTCTGGAACCTTTCGGGATACATCAGGTAAAAGTCATTGAAAACACGACTTTTCAGGAGTTCGCTGTGGAGACCCGAGACCCCGTTCACCGCATGGCTGCCGACGATGGCGAGCCGGGCCATATTGATCACCTTCCCCTCCTCACCGGTGATGATGGCCATTTGCCGGGCCTTGTCGAAATCTTCGGGGAAGCGGCGTGCCACCTGAATGTGAAATTTTCTGTCCATCTCCTCGATGATCTGAAGATGACGGGGAAGCAGATGCCCGATGAGGTCTTCCGACCATGTCTCGAGTGCCTCGGGAAGGATGGTGTGGTTCGTATATGCGATGGTTTCCCGCGTCAGTTTACTGGCAATATCCCAGGGAAGCCCTTCATCGTCGATGAGGATCCTCATCATCTCCGCGATCGCAATAGAGGGGTGTGTATCATTAAGCTGGATGGCAACCTTGCCTGGCAGCATGTTGAGATTTTTGTATGCCTTTCTGAACCTTCTGAAGATGTCGGCAAGGGTGGCGGCCACGAAGAAATACTGTTGCTTCAGCCTGAGTTCCTTGCCCGCCAGGGACAGGTCGTTGGGATAGAGGACCTTTGAAATATTCTCGCTATTGTTCTTGTTCTCGACAGCTTTTACGTAGTCCCCGCTGTTGAAGTAATCGAAGTCAAAATCGCGCGTCGATTTCGCCGCCCAGAGGCGCAGTGTATTCACCGTGTTCGTCTTGAAACCGGGAACAGGATAATCGTAAGCCATTGCGAGGATCTCGCTTGTGTCAACCCACTCCGTCTTTGCCGAATGTTTATCCACCCTGCCGTAAAACCGAACGGGGTATATCAGCTCCGGTCTCGGGAATTCCCAGGGGTTGCCATAGCGCAGCCAGTTGTCGGGCGCCTCCGCCTGATAGCCGTCAACAATCCTCTGGGTGAAGATGCCGTACTCGTACCTGATCCCGTAACCATAGCAGGGATAATTCAGCGTCGCCATGGAATCCATGAAGCAGGCGGCGAGCCTGCCAAGGCCGCCGTTGCCGAGAGCGGCATCCCACTCACACTCGAAGGTGTCTTCCAGCTTGACAGCAAACACGTCCATTGCTTCACGGTATTCATCCAAGAGGTCGATGTTGATAAGGTAGTTCCTGAGCAGCCTCCCCATGAGAAACTCAAGAGAAAGGTAATAGAGGCGCTTGGCATCCATCTTGTAGTAGCTCTGCTGGCAATCGATCCAATCCTTGACGATCCGGGCCCTTACCGATAAAGCCGTTGCCGTGTACTTGTCTCGTTGCGTTGCCGAATACATGTCCTTTGAAAGGGAATACGTAAGCTGGTTTGTCAGGATCTTCCGAAAATCGTTCGTGATCCGGTCGCCTCCTTTGTTCGTTCTCGCATCGGAGGTTTCGCTCATAGGTTGTCTCCTTGGATGATGACGGCGCCTGAGCGCCGGTAACTATGGTTATCGTTAATCACGTCAATTTCTTAAACTTCAATGTTCAGGGGAGGCTGGGGCTGAATACGGCACGAGAGACTTCATCTGTTGGTCCTGTACCCCAGGGCGATATCTCAGGACAAGGCACGGCTGCCGTCCAGGGCGGCCATTCTAGCGGTCCAACATCGCTGCCGGCTCAAAAACTTCACCGAGAGGCCTCACAAAGGTGTAGTTCATCGTCTCGCCAAGCATGGCGTCACCAACCTCTCTGGTGTTGTTCGCCATTATAGAAAAGGGAAAGGCAACAAAGGTAGCTGCAAAACCGACAGTAACACTGGCAAGCCCAATGGGCCTCAGGAGTATGAGGTCGAAGAGCATTGCCTCACCCTTTCCTGTCCCCTTATAGGAAGGCCTCTCAATATCGTCTCCCGCAAAGACGGGAAGCGCGAGAAGACCACACGAAAAGGCAGCGAGCATAATAAATATTGCAACTTTTTTCATATGTTACCCCCTTTTCTTAATACCTTTTCTTTTTATAGCACAGCAGTTTACCGATTTCAATAATTTTTAAAAGCGATAACAACAGGTTTTACGACTGCTAGTCTAATACCTCCAGCATTTCGTCAACTGCCTTCGCAAGGCCGACAAAGACTGATCTTGAAATTATTGAATGACCGATATTCACTTCCAACAACTCTCTGGCGTGTAGAAGAGGCACAACATTTCTGTAATTCAGCCCCCGTCCGGCGTTGACCTTCAGCCCGAGCTTTACGGCATGATCCGCCGCTCTGTATATCCTGTCGATCTCTCCTTCAACCTCGGTTATTTGTGCTGCGTTACAGTACGACGCGGTATTGATCTCGATATAATCCGCCCCGCATTCCTTACAAATATCAACTGTTTCCATGTCGGGTTCGAGAAAGAGAGATACCGGGATGTCTTCATTACGAAACAATTCAACAGTATCCCTTATTTTTGAGATATGTTTTCCAAGGTCAAGTCCACCCTCTGCTGTTGTTTCTTCCCTTTTCTCAGGGACGATCGTGATCCGATCGGGTCTTACCTTTTTTGCGATCTCGATCATCTCATCCGAGAGACCAATCTCGAGATAGAATTTCGCAATGATCCTGCCTTTTATCGCGAAGACATCTCTCTCCTGCACATGACGCCTGTCTTCACGCAAGTGAGTCGAAATGCCGTTGCATCCCCTGTCCTTACATACTGCCGCAACCTCAAGAAGGTCCGGTTCATTCCCTCCCCCGGCTTCTCTCAATGCGGCGACATGATCAATGTTCACGCATAATAAAGTGCGCGGCAGCTGTACACCACCAAATGCCATAGAACCTCCCATTTCTCCATGTTGTGCTTTATATAGCATCCGATAAAATTGACGCTATACGCACTCCGTCCTTTTTTATTACCCTGGTAACAAAGAATATTTTGATATGATCCTGATACACTCCCTTGAAAATATCGTCCCTATCAAGATATCCCACATCAGCAGGAATATCAAACGCCCACTGCGCCGGCCAAACTGGAGCAACCGTATTGTTGACATCAGGGGGATGACGCTATGAACAGGACAGGCAAGCACCAGGGACTATCCGGGAATTCGACCCGGTCCACTCGAACCACAACAGACCGGCTGAGACAGGTCAACGGCACCTGGTGTTATCTGACGTCAGACGGAACCCGTAAGCGCGGATTATGCAGACTAATCAAATTGCCCCCGGCATGACTCGAACATGCGGCACATGGATTAGGAATCCATTGCTCTATCCACCTGAGCTACGGGGGCAAGGTGACTGATTATAAACGTTTATCGATCTCTTTTCAATAAAAACCATCTCT
>JAQVWF010000069.1:6934-9268 GCA_028698615.1 Syntrophorhabdaceae bacterium | reverse complement strand
ACTTCAGCACCCGGTCTTGCAGTACCGATGGCAGGTCAAAGAAACGAACGCGGGGGCGCAGCTTGTCTATTTTGGCTTGCGCAACCCGCCAAATCATGCAAGGAACATCATCCCTTTGCCCCGCGAATTGGCGGATCGCCTGCAATTGCTTGACGGTCTAACCTCCGCGAACGATCTGCCGTCAGACCTTACCGATCATGAAATGTATGCCCCATTGATCGCGGAAGGGATCATAGTGGAGGCGCATGAGGTCCGTCAGCCCTCCTCCAGGGACAACTTCCATCAGTGCGTTCGCTGCGTCACCAACGACTACCTTCTGCCCGGGCTGGAATTTGATGCAAAGGGACTGTGCGCCTTTTGTCAGTGCTACGAACTGGCGGAACAATCCGGACAGGGCGCGGCATTGCAGGAGGGCATCACGGATGAGGACCTCATCCGGATCTCCTCTGAAAACACCGGTTCACGCTTTGATGCCATGGTCCTGTACACCGGAGGCAAGGACTCCACATACTTGCTCTGGTATCTGGCCAAAAAACTCAGGCTTCGTGTCCTCGTCGCCTCATGGAATATGCCATACACGAACGACACGTGCAGGGAAAATATGCGTCGGGCCATGCGCGTACTTCCGGATACGGAATTCGTCGAACGCACCCTGCCCTGGAACATGATCCGGCAGGCCATGCGTGACCAATTTGAGCGTGTCGGCCACCCCTGCCTTTGCCCGACGGTGGCTCACGCGCTATTTTATCCCCTTGCGGTGCAGGAAAATATTCCCATGATCATGCACGGGGTCGAAGAGGTGCAGCTGGCGGTCATGAACTATGTGATGACTGAGATCAGGTCCGAACAGCCACACAAGGAACAGGTCCCCGATCATCGCGCCGACACATTGAACTTTTTGCGTATGGTCACGAAAGCTCCCGAACCCCCGCAGCCCTATTCCTTGACCGCCGATCTGCTCCGGCATATGTCTTCTGTCAAAAAGCTCCTGGCACCCGTCTACGGACCTCTGGATGATATTCTGGCCAGAGCGGAGAATGATCCGAACATGCCAATTCCCATTTTGCGCCGCCTGCAGTCCAACACCGTCTATGGCTCATGGAAAAAGGCTGTCGAACTTATCAAGCAGGAAATGGATTGGCATATGCCGCCGGGACAGAAAGGACTCCTGCACACCAGTTGCCGCATCGAAAAGGTCAAAAACTATTGCCAGTTCAAACGCTTCCAGGGTGCAGGGACCACCTTTCTTCCCCAGTCCATTGTCGAGCTTGGCGCGGGCGTCTATTTCGGGCTTGTTTCCCGGGAAGATGCTCTGGAGGAACTGCAGGAATCGGGGTATTACCACGAACCCCAGGTACTGTCCGCGCTAACCCGTGATCTTGGTATCGATCGCGGTCAGGGGCAGGTACCGGGTGAAATGTCATGGACTCTGGGGAAATGCACCGGGTGTTCCACTTAAACGGACACCGCAGACATTCCGGCAACAGGGTATAGCTCTGCGCGTTGAACACCCTGGTCAATTCATATACGATACCCGGGATACATGCAAAAAAACAACGGCACCGCTTGCTTGCGGGAAGGTCTTTGTCTTTCTCGCTATGCTCTCTTTTATGCCTCCAGTGAGGAGCTTCAGCGACGAACGGGCGTGAGACAAGGTGGTCCACGGGGAAGTGTGCACGAAGGATCCTCTTGCGGAATTTATTTGATAAATGGTTTATTCGTTAGTAGTATCTCAGTTCATACACAGACATGAGGGAGTATCATGAATATCACGAAAGAAGAGTTGAAAGATGTTTTGCTGAAACACAAGCAGTGGCTCACGGTAGAGGAAGGTGGTGAGTGTGCCGATCTCTCCGGCGCAGATCTCTCTGAGGCCGATCTTGCCGGGGCAAACCTTGCCGGGGCCAACCTGTCCCGTGCCAACCTCACTCGCGCAGACCTCTCTGAGGCCAATCTCTATGATGCCCGTTTAACCGGGGCCGACCTTTCAGGTGCCAATATCTCCCGTGCCAATCTATCCCGTGCATATCTGGCCCGTGTCGACCTGGCCCGGGCGAATCTCTCTGAGGCTAATCTATCCGATGTCAATCTCGTCCGTGCCAATCTCTCCGAGGCTAACCTGATCGGCGCCACCCTCACAGGCATTAATCTGTCGAATGCAGATCTATCCAATACAGACCTGTCTGGCGCTACCCTCACCGATGCTATCCTCGCCCGCGCAGACCTTACGGATGCTATCCTCGCCCGCGCAGACCTCTCACGTGCGTACCTGGCCCGCGCAGACCTCTTCGAGGCCGACCTCACCCTTGCCGACCTCTGCGAGGCCAACCTCAC
>JAQVWF010000069.1:0-6834 GCA_028698615.1 Syntrophorhabdaceae bacterium | reverse complement strand
CTCTGCGAGGCCAACCTCACTGGTGCCAATCTCTCACGGTCCAAACTGGGTAATGCCGACTTCGCGGGCGCTACATGGATTGACGGAACAAAAAAATAGAGTACTTCCAATTGAGACCAAGGCAGGTCTTTTAGTGACAAACCAGGGCTCCCTTGACAATATTCGGATCCTCGCTATAATATCCTAATCAGGAATTGTTCCTGATTGATGCCATGACCAGAGAATCGGCGCTAAGAGAATTAAGGGAAAAGGGACTGAAGATCACTCCGCAGAGGCTGGCTATTATTGAGGTGTTGGCGGCAATGGGGAACCTTCACCCCAGAGCGGCGGCCGTGTACCGGGAGGCAAAGAAGATGCACAAGAGTTTGAGCCTCTCGACCACGTATGCCACGCTCAACCAGCTTTCCGCTCACGGCATCATCAAGATGCTCCAGTTTGACACCGCGGATAACAGGTGCGAGGCGAACACCGAGGAGCACGTCAACCTGATATGCGATGGCTGCGGGAAGATAGTCGATTACGAGGTGTCTGCCCCGGCGGATCCCACGGAGGTGGAGAAGAGAACGGGCTTCTCGGTCACGGACACAAGACTGGAATACTACGGCTACTGCGAAGAATGTCAAAAAAGAGGAATGGGCAAGGGGTGATCGGCCTTGCCCAACCGGCTCTGGCTGAGAACCGTGTCGGATAGATGGGCAGCGAAACACTATTAGTATCCATAGCAGCGCTGTTCGACAATTGGCACAACGAAAGGAGCGAATATCATGGATGAGGAAAGAACGGGAACACCTCCCAGAGACATGTCCGGTGGTGGCAGAACGAACCGGGATTGGTGGCCGAACCAGTTGAACCTGGACATGCTGCACCAGCATTCCTCCAGGTCCAATCCGATGGGTGAGGGTTTCAACTACGCCAGCGAGTTCAAGGGCCTCGACCTGGAGGCCGTCAAGAAGGACCTCCGCGAACTGATGACGAGGTCACAGGACTGGTGGCCGGCGGACTTTGGCCACTACGGACCCTTGCTCATCCGTATGGCATGGCACAGTGCCGGCACCTACCGCGTAAGCGACGGCCGCGGCGGCGCAGGCAGGGGTAACCAGCGCTTTCCACCGCTTAATAGCTGGCCCGACAATGTCAATCTCGACAAGGCGCGCAGGCTCCTCTGGCCGGTCAAGCAGAAGTACGGCCGGAAAATTTCATGGGCAGACCTGATGATCCTCGCCGGCAACGTCGCCCTGGAATCCATGGGTTTCAAGACCTTCGGTTTCGCCGGGGGGCGCGAGGATATCTGGGAACCGGAGAAAGATGTTTACTGGGGCTCCGAGACCGAGTGGCTTGGAGACAAGCGCTACGCCGGTGATCGGGATCTCGAAAATCCGCTGGCTGCCGTGCAGATGGGCCTGATCTATGTGAACCCGGAAGGCCCGAACGGCAACCCGGACCCGATCGCCGCGGCGCGGGATATCCGTGAGACCTTCGCCCGCATGGCGATGAACGACGAGGAGACGGTGGCCCTCATTGCGGGCGGGCATACCTTCGGCAAGACCCACGGTGCCGGTGATGCGTCACTGGTGGGCCCGGAGCCGGAAGCAGCGGGTATCGAGGAGCAGGGCCTGGGCTGGAAGAGCAGCTTTGGCACGGGCAAAGGTGGCGACACGATCACGAGCGGCCTGGAGGTTACCTGGACCAACACGCCGACGAAGTGGAGCAACAACTTCTTCCGGATCCTCTTCAGCTTCGAATGGGAACTGACGAAGAGCCCGGCCGGTGCGTACCAGTGGACGCCGAAGGGCGGTGCAGGCGCCGGTACCGTGCCCCACGCACACGATCCCTCAAAACGTATAGGGCCAACCATGCTGACCACCGACCTCTCCTTGCGCTTCGACCCCGTCTACGAAAAGATCTCACGCCGCTTCTACGAGAACCCGGATCAACTCGCGGACGCCTTCGCCCGCGCCTGGTTCAAACTGACGCACCGGGACATGGGTCCCCGCTCACGCTATCTCGGCCCGGAGGTTCCGGCGGAAGAACTCATCTGGCAGGACCCCATCCCTGCCGTGGACCACAAATTGATCGATGAACAGGACATCGCATCCCTCAAGGACAAGGTCCTCGCATCCGGTCTGTCGGTGTCGGAGTTGGTTTCAACGGCCTGGGCGTCGGCGTCCACCTTTCGTGGCTCCGACAAGCGCGGCGGTGCCAACGGTGCCCGCATTCGCCTGGCACCGCAGAAGGACTGGGAAGCCAATGAGCCAGCCCGGCTTGCGAAGGTGCTGGGGACCCTGGAGGGCATCCGGGCCGCGTTCAACAGCGCCCGGAATGACGGCAAGAAAGTATCGCTGGCCGATTTGATCATTCTGGCCGGCTGCGCGGGTGTCGAGCGGGCCGCGAAGAATGCCGGTCACGAGGTGACGGTTCCCTTCACACCGGGACGCATGGACGCCTCGCAGGAGCAAACCGACGCGGCCTCTTTCGCCGTGCTTGAGCCGAAGGCAGACGGCTTCCGCAACTACCAGAAGACCCGCTATGCCGTATCGGCCGCGGAACTGCTCGTTGACAGGGCGCAATTGCTGACCCTGACCGCACCGGAAATGACGGTGCTCGTAGGCGGCATGCGCGCTCTGAACACAAACTTCGGAGGGTCCAGGCACGGCGTCTTCACCACGCGCCCGGAGGCGCTGACCAACGATTTCTTCGTGAATCTCCTTGACATGGACACGACGTGGAAGACAACCGAGGAAGATGACAACGTATTCGAAGGTCGTGATCGCGCATCTGGCGCGCTCAAGTGGGCTGGCACCCGTGTGGACCTCATCTTCGGCTCGAACTCCCAGCTCAGGGCCGTGGCGGAAGTTTACGCATGCGATGACGCACAGGAGAAGTTCGTACAGGACTTTATAGCGGCATGGAACAAGGTAATGAACCTTGACCGTTTCGACCTCTCCTGATTGCGGGAACTTTGGCGGCAGGGGACATTAAGAGAAATTAAGTTATTCTTCAATTAAACACTGAATTGTTTGAGTTTCTTAATTTCTTGCGATGTCGCCTGCATGCCCTGATCGCATATCTCCCCAAAGTTCCCCTATGGTCATCTTTATCGAGTCGAAACCGCATTATAAGTCGAGGCGAACGCTGCACCGAAGAGTCGGTTCAAGATGCATACGCAACCTCCGGCTGTGTGATCCCCATGGTTCTCGTGCGCAGCCGAGAGCGATGCGGCCAGCGATTCGTTGTCCCGTGCCGGTCCGAGACTAGCCTGGGTTTGGCCCGGGCGCTTCACCGGCAGGACGCGGCCTTCATGAACGGTACCCCACACCGGGATGTCCTTGATCCTGGCCGCATCGCATGTGACCGGATTGTCCCCAAGAATGGTGAAATTGGCCAGTTTGCCGGGGACAATGCTTCCCACTTTCTGTTCCAGTCCGAGGGAATAGGCGGCGTCGAGCGTCACGGCCTTGAGTGCGCCTTGCCGGCTGACGCGCTGGTCCTTGCCCGCCACGCGGCCGGACATGGTGACGCGATTAACGCCGCAATGCATGAGAAACAGGGGCTGACCCGGAGCCATTGGCATGTCGGAGTGGTAGGAAAAGGAAATCCCCGCCCGCTCGACGTCGCCCATACGCACCATGTGATCGGCGCGCTCGGGGCCAAGGCCGAACTCGCTGTACTTGTCCGCCAGCGCAGTGACGTAATACGGGTTCCCGCTGACAATGGCCCCGAGGCGCTTGATGCGCTCCACCTGGTCCCTGGTTGACACGGCAAAATGGATGACGACGGTCCGGTGGTCATGGCGGGGATTGCGGCGCATGTTCAGCTCCAGGTTGTCGAGCACCATGTCGATGCCACGGTCACCGTTCACATGGATGTGGATCTGATACCCGCCATCCCAGTAAAGGCGGAATGCCCTGGCAAACACGTCAGGATCCATCAGCCACGCCCCTTCGTGGCCGTCGAGGTAGGGCTCGCGGACCTGCATGGCCAGCGAGTAAATGGCGCCGTCGGCGAAGAGCTTGATCTGCTTCGGCATCATGGCGGTCATGCCCGCACCCCAGTTGAGCACTTTCACGGTTTCCGCGATGGTGTCGCGGGGATAGGCCGCGATGAGGGACTTCCCGTCCGGAATAAAGTAGAAGCGGAAGGGATTCGATGGGGCGGAGAGAACGGCATTGACACCGTCCTGGATCTTCTTCGAAAGAATACCGCCGGGTTCGCAGCCCAGAGTCACCCCGTTGGCATGATAATAGGCCACCATGAATTCCAGCCCCCGCCGGAATCGATCAGGTGTGGCAACGGCGGGCAGGAGCCTGGGGGCAACCCCAAAGAGTCCCTGCTCCCAGAAGTGACCTTCGTCGATATTCGACTGTGCCCGGGCGCTCGTGGTCATACCGGCAATAAAGGCCGCATCCACGCCGTACGTCTCAAGCGCCCTGGTATTGACGATGAATTCGTGGCACGAGCGGTGCCAGACGATGATGGGGCGGGCGGTGCTGATCTTATCAAGATCGGCACGCGTGAGTTTGCCATGGAACGCCTGATGATAGCCCCAGGTGACCAGGACTTCGTTGGGGTCCTTGAGTTTCGCCTCCGCCGCCTTGAGGCGCCTGTGGTATTCCTCCATGTTCTTCGCCGCGGGGACGGTGCCGGAGGGCAGGACCCAGTCCTCGATGGCGATGATCTCCGACATCATGGTCAGGGCGGTGAGGAACGGATGGTCGTGCTGGGCGATCAAACCAGGCACAATAACCTGGTTGGCGAAGGTCTGATCCACCGCATATGGCTGCTTGCCGACCACGGCCTTCAATTCATCGAGGGAACCGACGGCGAGAATCCGGTCTCCCTGCACCGCCACCGCCCGGGCGGTCGGTCGGGAGGGATCAAGCGTCACAATCTCCCTGGCGGTGTAGATCGTCAACGAAGGAGGGCCGGCCAACACCGCGCTCACATCCTGGAGGGTGCCGCTCTCAGCGTGAGCGCCGCCGGCAAAAGCGGCGAGTACGACAACTACTGTAATGACCAATCTCATCATTGCAAAACCTCCTTCGTGATCCGCGCCCTCCGGACATGTCCGGAAGCCGGGGTGGACCCGGAGTCAGGCCGTCCTTGCATTCCGTCTTCGCCGGGAGACCCTTCACTTCATACGGCGTGTCTCGAAAGACTCATATGCGCAGTGGTCCGAGCACCTCCGGTGCATCTCGGGTTCTTGCGCAAGCTGGTTGAGGGCGACGAGTGCCTCGTCGTCGTCCTAAACACATTCCTCCAGGGGAAAAGTGAACGCCCTGATACCGACATCAGGGTACTGTGTTTTCAGACCCCGCACGACCTCAAGAAGAGCGGGGAGTTCCTCATCGGGAACAGGAATGAAGACGGCGTTGGCCTTGCCGCTCGACCTGGTCCCTTTATACAGTTTCAGATAGGACCTGACACCGGCCCCCGCGAAGGCCTCCGTGATCGGCTCATCGAAGTAATCGTCATAACCCACAAAGAACATCTTCATAGTCCCTCCTTCTCCGCGCGAAAGGCGTCTTGCGTTCCTGAGGACATGGTCCGTCTACCTTCTGAGACTATTACAGATATCCTGAAATAGCAACAAAAGGTGGCATGACCCGCTTGAGTGGCGGAGGCAGGAACCTCAACCAGTGGGTGGAAGAGGTGCTCAGGAAGGCCGTCCAGAGATGAGGTTCCTGTTGCTCACGACACCCGCTGAGGCCAGCCGAGGGACATCCTGCAGTCCTCCTCCCTGTTTAAACGGCCTCTACCTTTATTTTGTTGTCTCTTGACGATAATCACGAGTGGCGTTATTATATACCGTGATCAAATCATTTAGATGCGAAGAAACGGAAAAGCTTTCAAAAGGGTATGCTGTCAGACGATTTGGAGCGATAGCGAAAGCAGCCAGACGCAAGCTCAGGCAAATAGAAATTGCCGGGAGACTTGACGATTTGAGAGTGCCGCCGGGAAACCACCTTGAAGCACTCAAGGGTAACAGGCAGGGGCAATACAGCATTCGGATCAATGATCAGTGGAGAGTCTGTTTTCGTTGGACCGAGGCTGGCGCAGAGAGTGTCGAAATAGTTGATTATCATTAAGGAGCGCAGTATGACGAAACTTGACCCAATAACCCCCGGGGAACTTCTTCTGGAGGAGTTTTTGAAACCGATGTCTCTTAGCCAGTACCGTTTGGCTAAAGAAATAGGGGTTCCTGCCCAGCGAATCAGCGAAATCGTGTCCGGGAAACGCTCTATCACGGCCGATACTGATCTGCGATTGTGCCGCTTCTTAGGTCTTTCTAATGGCTACTGGCTACGTGCCCAGGCCGCGCATGACACAGAGGTTGCGGAACGAGTGCTCGCCAAAACCCTGAAAAAGATAACCCCCTGGTCAACCCAAAAGCCTCAGCGAGGTTCCGGAGCAGATCAATAGCGGAGATTCTCGGCAGATTCCACTTCAAAGTGCACCACCGGAGCCAACGAGGGCGTCGGTCCGCCGGGCAAGGTGTCCTTTACGTTCTATTCCAGATAGCGACCCACCCTTTTCAAAAGGCCTTAAAGAAAGTGTTTGTTTTCCCTTTGATTATCCTGCTTCTTATAAATGTCAGAAATCGCCGGCCTCTATTTTTATTCCTGCCAACAGATTCAGAATGCGCAGCCCGGAAAAATACCGGCTGAAAAGTTGTCCCGGTATTGTCCATCCATGTTCAGACCGAGTTGCCTGGCGGTAAACCGCCGGCTTTACCGAGAAACTTACAAAATTTGATTGCGTATTACTACCGAATTTGGCCGCTGGAGTGCGCATTGTCAATACATTACTATTGGGGGGGGTCGTAGGTGACCCCAA
>JAQVWF010000068.1 GCA_028698615.1 Syntrophorhabdaceae bacterium | reverse complement strand
AGTATCATTGCCTTCTGCGGGGTGATCCACTTCGTGGCCCCGTTCCAGGGGACTTTCTTCATCTCGCGGACGAGTGACACTGCCACACCTGCTCCGGCACAAAGCTTCCTCATTGCCGGTTCGAATTTCTCGGGGCTCTCCTTCGTGAGGCTGCGGATCTTCTTCAATGCTTTAAGGAAGGATGCCTTGTCGAATGGCTTGCACGCCTTCTCGTGTGCCTGGATCTCCCCTTGGCGAATCCAAGCGGAAGCTGAGCCAGGCTGCGATTCGAAACACTGGGACCGCCTGGCAGCGATTGCGGGTTTCTCCCATATCTCACGCCATGCATCCACGCTTCCGACGGCATAGAAGGCCAGGGTCTCCCGTAAAAACACCACCTTGTCATCCGTCCCGGACAGAAAGTCACGGTCCTGCAATTCCTTCACGGGGATCGTTTTGAGCCACTCGAGATCCTTTTGCAGGCGCCGGGCTTCTTCTACTTTCGCCTTCTGCTCCTGGTACTGCGCCTCGAGATTGTTCCAAAAGCTCGCGGGTGTGCCCGTGGCCAGTTCGAAGCGATTTGCGCTCTCATAGCTGATCGGCTGCTCTCCCTTGAAGATCCGATTCAGCGATTGTACGGTCAGTCCCGTCCTGGTCGCGAACTCCTTCTGTGTCATCTCCAGGGATTCCATTACCTCCCGGAGTGTCTGCCCGGGAGGCACCGCATAATCAGGTCGATACTCGTATCTCTTCTTCGCCTTCATTTTCCACCTCGATGGGTGTCTCTTATCTCAGTGATCTCGATCTCTCTCACCTTCGTTGTGTCAATCCCGCCATCATCGTCATAAGGGATGGGATCATCTGCCGGAATGAACAACAAACGGTATTGGTCATTCAAGTCCACGGAAAACGTACCCGCATCCCTTCCGGATAATTGATGACAACGTGCTGGCGGTAGATGAGAAATATCGGATAAAACCTCTGCAGCCCTGAGTTCCATCAACCTCTGCCGGAACTTCTCGGCCTGTTTCGAACCAAGCTGCTTGACCATTTCCCGCTCCTGGGAACCTATTTTTTCAAGCTGTCTTGTCCTAAAGTATACGATCACGAAACCCACCTGTCAAGTGAAATAGTTAACATGCTATGTTAATGCTTTTCATCACCCTGAAATCAAACAGCATCTAACGCATTAATAGAGGATGTTGACAGTACCCGAGCAATATCTTGTCATATTTGCTGCCCAAAGGAAAGGTACAATATCCCTTCTTCCCCGCAGTTTCCCCTTGACAACCGTCCCCCGTCTGCTAGACTTATGACTGTATATAACAGTTTCACGACTCTATTAAACTGTTAAGAGATATCATGACACTGTTTTTTACATACAGGAGGCCCACGTGATAATAAGCATCGCAAATCCCAAAGGCGGGGTCGGGAAGACCACCCTCACGGTCAACCTGGCAACCACCCTCATCTCGAAATACCCGGACACCCGCATCCTCGAGCTCGATCTCCAGAGATCCTCCTCCCTGTGGGCCGGCTACCGGGCTCAGAGGGGCATCTCTCCAGAGATCCCCGTGGCTGTCGTAAGCTCCGTCAAACAGATTCCTGCGGTGACCGCTCCGTACCAGGGAAACTCCAGATCGCTTCTTATCGTCGACTGTGGCGGCATCGACAGCGACTTCAACAGGTCGGCGATGTCCTTATCAGACCTGGTGATCATCCCGACACGTCCCTCCCAGGTGGAGGTATACGCACTGACCAGGGCACTGTCCGTGATCAAGGCGCTGGGGAAGACTGGGTATGTCTTGAACAATGGCTCCTTCCCGGCAAGCGTCTCCAAGCTCACGGACCTCGCCGAGTACATCAGCGACATGGACGGTTTTAAACTGTTACATACCGTCGTGAGATTGCGGGCAGACTTCCAAGATGCCTACGGGGCTGGCATGTCCGTAGTCGAGTACAACAGGAATTCCAAAGCAGCGGAGGAAATAACAGCGCTCGCGAAAGAAATACAGAAACTACTTAAGGGGGTGAAACGTGGGTAGGTTCAAGTCCCCGACTATCGGAAACGGCGTTGACAACCATGCCGTTGAGAGCCAGGGCGTCCATATGAAGAATCCGGGAGGCCGTCCAAAGAAACCCGCGGAAGAAAGGTTGGTGAAGGTGACCATCTACATGACCCCTGAAGACAAGACCCGGCTCGATGCCAGGGCGAGGAAACTGGGGGTGTCGGTCTCGGCGCTGTGCAAAATGCGCATATCTCAAGAAAAGGCTTAAACGACAGCGCAGCGGAACATCTGCCTATCACAACTTCGCCAAGATAGAGACTGACAGCATGGAACACAGGAAATCCGCAAAGGACCAACTCCTAAAGGCCACGGGTACCAATGGCATAGATGCCGTGCACAGACTGCTCGATGCAGAAGCCAACCCCAATGTTGCAGGAAGGAACGGAGACACCGTGCTCCACGAAGTGCGCAGACATTGGCCACGCAGACATAACCCGCCTCCTCCTGGAAGCCGGGCTTGATACAATGGCAAGGGCAAAAATGGATGAGAATGAGGGTGAAAGTCTACCTTACATTTTCCCGCTACGAGTACCACGGTGTTCCTTATGCTCACATAGCTGCGTACCCGTATGTCTTCCAGATTACAGCATTGCTTGATATACCGGAAGGATTCGTCGCACTTCCATCGGGTCAGGTAGATCACCACAATGCGCCATATGTGTTCCTTGGGTTTGGGCTTTACCATACAGCCTGTCAGGAGCATGATCGGCTGTTGTCCAAACCCCTTCACGACGACAAGAAACAAAGGATTCGCCCTCCCCGGAAGTTTTACAGGAACGGCATTATATGCTACGGTCGTTACCGTACTTTGCATATGCCGGGGAGGACGTGGATGGAAGGCAAGTTTATCAGCTATTTGAGGGTGTCGACCCAAAAGCAGGGCGTCAACGGTCTCGGTATCGACGCGCAGAGGAAAGCGATTGAAGGCTACCTCAGCGGCGGGCCCTGAAGGCTGCTCCGTGAATTTGTCGAGATTGAGTCCGGAAAGCGTGACGACAACCGCCCCGAGCTCAAAGAGGCCCTGGAAGCGTGCAAGCGAACCGGGGGCCAGGTGGGGGCTCTCAGAGGACGCGATGAAGAAGATGACCATCGAGGAGTTCGATGCGCTCCCGAAGGAGAAGTACTAGCAATGAGCAGGTAAATCCAGCAAGCTCCTGTCTGACGCCCCTTCACACATTATTATCTTATAGTAACTATCATGTAGTAAGAGAACCCGAATACAGGGTGACTCAAAGCCCGAATGCGAATTACGGATAACCTTTGCAATATCAGCGAGGTAGGTTAAAACCGCCCTTCAAAACCCGAAGAAACGCCCTTCAAAACCCGAACGTCGCGGCGCATCCTATCTAGCATATTGCCAATAATCTCACATGGATAGACTCACAACCCGAATTGGTTGTGGCTACGATAATACCCGGAATACCCGGCAATAAGGGGAAATGTGGCAATATCGTCTACCGTCCTGCGGCAATCTTCCTTAGTAATATCAACAACATGACTTAAAAACGCCCTTCAAAACCCGAACGAATGCCAGGAAGCCTTCATGAGTCTACAACGTGCGCGAATTTGTCAGCATTCCGGGGTCCTGGCGTTTTATTTGACTTTTATTTGACTTTTTTGACCTCAGAGGCCTGCCTTAACTGCCGGCAAGTCGTAGTTTCTGGAATCCAGACTTTTATTTGACTTTTATTTCCTGTCTATTTGATCCTTATTTTACTTTTATTTTACGTTTCCAGCATAGTTTTCAACAATTCAGGACACGGCGCAGAATGAACGTATACTTTTTCGACTACATACGTTCTACATGGAGGAGATAAAGAATGATTCAAAACCCGCATCCTTAAGAATTCCCTTCAGGAGCCCGTTTTTCTGGGCTATAATTGTCGATCATGAAGTTTTCTATCCGCAGAGACGTGTCACTCACCTCCTACGCTCATGACCTCTCCGGCCTCGATGGTGTTCCTATCGAGCTCGCCCTTCCGTACAAGCTCGAGGACTTCCTCGCGGAGATGGATCACCTCGATGACCTGGCCAGCGTCGTCCTCTCCCACAACATCATCGTCAACAGCGTCCACGCCCCCCAGGGTCGCCTCTCCGATGAGAGCTTCATGTCCTGGGCCCTTCCGACCGTGCAGTTTGCCGAGCGCGTTGGTGCCGGCATTGTCGTATTTCATCCTGAGAGCACTGCCAAGACCAACCGGATCAATCTCCAGATAATCGCCCTCGCCAACCTCAAAAGGCTGAAAAGGGAGGCTTCCGTCACGGTGGCCATTGAGACCTTCGGGAATGCCAAGCGCATCATCACTCCCGAGGAGACCATCGAGTTCAAACTCCCTATGATCCTGGACACGTCCCATATCTTCGTCTCGAGAATCTTCCAGGTCATCGAGACGTACCACTCCGGCATTGTTGGTCTTCACCTTTCCGAGATGCGTTACGATGACGCGGCAGGCCATGACCTGCCCCACCTGCCCGTCGAATCTTACGGTATCGAGGTCCTGGAGGCTCTGAGGGCCAAGAACTGGGACGGCAACGTTACGCTCGAGTACCTGCCGCAGTTTCACGACCGTCTGATCCCGGATCGGGCAGTGTTGGAAGAGCTGTTCGCTGTACAGCTCGATAACCGTTCTTCTCCCATTCCACCACCCTCCCGCGAGGACATCCTCGCCGTGAAAAAGGCGGAAAGGGAACGCCAGCGGAACCTTCCCCCGGAAGAGAGGATCCTCCTCGCCCGTCATGACAGTGACAGCTGGGTCATGCCGGAGAAGGCCCTCTTCGCCGGGGTGCGCCGGCACAGGTCCGAAAAGGAAGGTTACAGGTGGTGTTATCTCTTTCCCGACGGTCGGAAGATGTACTTCAACACGAAGGAAGAGGGAGACGCGCTCCTTGAAACGGAGATGGGATGAAGACTCTGGTCATAGGCGACATCCACGGATACTATAAGGAGCTGAGAGATGCCCTGCACAATGCCGATTATCAGGAAGGAGATCGGCTCATATTCCTTGGCGACTATATCGACAGAGGGCCCCGATCCCTTGAGGTTATGGAATTCCTCGTATCCTTAAAGAACCCCGCCAACGTTTATCTGAGGGGTAACCACGAAGAACTGCTCATCAAGGCGCTGGACGGAGACACGAGCGCGTACGGGATCCTCATGGACAACGGGTTTATTTCGACACTGAAATTATACGGTATGGATCCCCGGACACTCTCCTATTCTACGGGCGGCAGGCACTATGTGGAGCGTGACGGAAAGCACATCCTCCTCGACAGTCGGGAGCTCCCGGTGTTCCTACGGAGCGTGATTCCCCCGGACCACCTGTCCTTCATCGCGGACACCCGGTACAATTTCGAGACAGATGCCTTCTTCTTTTCCCATGCGGGCGCTGAACCATGTACACCACTCCATGAACAGTCAGAGACAGACTTCATCTGGGGTACAGACGGGTTCTTCCTCAAACAAACATATACCTACGGGAAAACGCTCGTCTTCGGCCATTTTCACCTTATGGAACCTTTCCTTGCACGCGGCCGTATAGGGCTGGGGGCGGACATGTGCGTCAGGATCCTGATAATGGACTATTCGCCGATGGCCATCGTGGACAGCGATGGCGACTATTATGAAGTACGGCACGAGTGGCTGATATGAGACTGCTCTATGCTGCGGACCTGCATGGCAACCCGTCCCTTTACAAAAAGCTCTTCACTATTGCTCCGAAGGCACACGCCGTCGTAATAGGCGGTGATGTATTGCCCAAGACAGGTGATTTTGCAGGCCTCATAAAGGAGCAGCAACGGTTCATTGTCGAGGAGCTTCGCCCCCGTCTGGAGAGCTTTCATGACGACAATCGTGACATTGCCGTTTTCTTAATGATGGGTAATGACGATTTCCAGGTAAATATGCACCTCCTTGAGGATATGGAAGCGGAAGGCATATGCCAACTCCTGCACATGCGAACTCATGTTTTGGCGCGAGATCTCTCCATCGCCGGCTACTCCTGCGTGCGCCCTACCCCGTTTTCCTGCAAGGACTGGGAAAGATACGATGACCGGCAAAGAATCCTTCAGCCCGGTCCGTACAGACCCGTCATAAGCACAGTGGACGGGCTCGTCGACATTGATGAGCAGGAGTGGTTCGGCTCTCACGCGATGATCGAGGAAGATCTGGAGGAGTTGGCAAAGATATCAGACCCGAAGAAGACTGTCTATGTCATCCACGACCCGCCCTGGAACACAAACCTGGATGTCCTCTACAACGGACAGCACATCGGGAGCATGGCCGTGCGGAGGTTCATCGAAAGACACCAGCCTCCCCTCGTCCTGTCCGGACACATCCATGAGTCACCCAAGGCGTCCGGGAAGATCACGGACCGCATCGGGAACACGCTCTGCGTCAACCCAGGACAGACTGAAGCGATTCTCCAGGCGGTAACGGTTGATATCCCGGAGTATAAGCTGAAGCTGTTATGATGTAATACTGACCCTCAAAACGGAAAATTCCGCGCGTAAAAAGTGTCTTGAACGTGACGAATATTATTGCGTTATCTGGGACCGAGCTTCAGTTGAGACTTCAGTTAACGCTTCACCTATTTTGCAGTAATCCGGGACCTATCCGGAACCGTCAGAGACAGACAGCAAGGCGAGCAGTTCCTCTCTGTCCCCATCGTCGACGTGGTCCTTCAGGAGCTCGATGCTGTGGCGCACCAGCTCTGCGTATTGGTCCACCTCGTTCTTGTTGAATCGCGTCGCAGTGAAGTCCGCGTCCTGGCGCCGGCGATAGAGTTCGGAGAGGTGGTCGTATAGTGCCTGGTCCACATCGCCGGTACTGATGAGATGCCTCGCCACCAGCTCCCGGACCTCCCGGTGGGAGTGCACATAAAATCCCTTGCCTGCGAGGGCGTACCGGCACAGAGCTTCAAGAATGAAGAACAGTGACGGAATACATTCGGTGTAATTGCCGACGGAGTAGTTGACGCGATATGACAGAAGCTTCCTCCGCATTATGTTCATCATGGCCTCTACTTCTTCTATTCTCTCCACCATTTCCTCCCTGAACCGCATCGACTCTGACTCGTGCAAAGCCCACCCGTACGTGTCATAGAGCGCATCCATGTCGGGTTCCACCAGGTGGATACCCGCAAGAGCTTCCTGGATAATAAAAGGCGACTCGTCAGTGTCGTGGAGATAGAGAATCGAAACATCCGTGTCATCCTCCACGGCCATGCGTATGCTGTCCACTATGTCCATTTCCTCGAGTTCATTTTCGGCCTTCATGTAAATGCCAATATCAATGTCGGACCGGGCATGAAACGTTCCCCTGGAATATGAACCATAGAGGACGGCTACCAGAACTTTATTCTCCGCCCGCAACCTCTCGAGGACGGTCTTTACGGGGATGATCTTGTCATCGATCTTCTCATTGACGGCTTTGCGAAGCTCCGGCGCCCTCATGTCCGCCAAGTGGGTGTCAAAGATGTCCTCCCTGCCCCGATCGAGCTCCCGGTATGTATCCTTCGAAACCCTCGCTTTACCGGCCATGTCGAGCATCCGGCGCGCTTTCCTTCGCCTGTCCTCAGGCATGCTCCACCTCTTTCAGGATCTGCTGTCCTGTGTACTTCTTCACCATCATTTAAGATACCATTTTTTCGCAGACGGTGTTAAGACGGGCGCAACCTTTCGGACCCACATCACCAATTATACATGTCTTACACACTACGAAATGGTACTCTGCGGATTTCGCCGGACACATATCGCACTGAGAAATGGCTCGACATCGCTTATATAAAGCGGCACGGCCTTCCCCTGCCCGGGTCCTTTTCATTGCCTTAGTTGACAACTACATACCGTTGTTGCTATTCATAGTTGTCAACAAGTCATCAACCCACCCCGCCGTCTTTTCCATGAACTCTACATTCTCCTCGATGAGGATGTAACATCCCCGACGCACATTAACATCGCGGATGTTAATGTGCAGAAATAATGTTAAATAGGGGTTATCATAACTTAAATCTGACCAACCAAACGGGAAAGTCATCACCGAAAACGACCCACCCCGGAGACTATATCTGGCAAGCTGGTTTTGAAGCAAAACCGACGGGACTGAAGGGAAAGGGCGATAACGATGGTTCAATACGCGCCTCGAGGCGATCCCCGTCAGGACTCCATTGTCAGGGATCAGAAACAAGCCTCCTGAATTCTTCCGGAGGTTCCCGAGGAATTGCGGAAAGGGCCCAAGGTGCCCAGGGGCAATGCGAACCAGATGGAAATATGGGGAGAGTGACACCCACCTCGACACAGCAGAATCTCCGACTGCGAAGATCAACTACGACCGCTTGAACGGTTGACCAGGGAAGCGTGCTTGATGCTACGGAATATTATTGCTGTGCTCGTACAACAGGAGACAAGAACATGCTTGCAATAAGACTTTCGCCAGGTCCTCAAGGCGCTTTTCGATCGGGCTCGCTACGGCGATAGAGTGCTAATAATGTATTGACACATTCCGAAACCTTTGCTGAACTTTGTTCAGTAACCCAAGCTTCTAAGTGGTGCGAACCCAGGTTATCACGTCATCGTTCGGCACCATTGGATGTTTGGGGATTTTTTTTGCCTTCATTTCCATTGCCGACGAGACGAACAGGGAAGTTTTAACTCACAATTCAATCTTGGAGGCATTTATGTATGAAGACAACGAAGAGAAAGGGCACGTTATGGGAGATGATGAAGAGAAACGATGCGATAGGAGGAGGGTGAAAGACTCGTTGGCGCAGATAATAGTTGGCGTAACGCTCATCATCGCAGGCATTTTATTGCCTATTATATTCGATAAAGAAGGGGGTGACTCATGAAAGTTACTAAAGAGGTACCGATCAAGACTGCCACCATCGGAAGGATAACTATACAGGTCTATCCCGAAGGGGTTGTCACTTGTGGAATTAAGACAGGCATTAAAAAAGGGCCTCATTATGGAGGGAAAAGCAAATTAGTCAATAAATCATAGAGCAGGAAATCATCTTCCACGTCAGGCAGCCGAAGTCCAGACAGACGAGGGCGGAGGATCAACTCTCCCTGTCCTCGTCTGTGATGTCTACTGCAGGGTCAACTGCAAGAGGAACGGGAAAGGTAGGATCAAAGCACCAGCACCTGGCGCAGACCCTTCTCTATTTCCACAAGATCCTCCCTGGAAATCTCCTCTGCCTTTTCCATAAGACGACTCTTGTCCACCGCCCTGATCTGGTCACACACCGCAACGACCTTTCTGCCGAGGCATGTAACCGGGACGGCCAAAGGAGGTCTTGGCTTGCCGACGGAAGAGAGGGGAACAACGACAACGGTGCGCCTTGCCTCATTGACGGGTGTTGCGCCGATGATCACGCAGGGGCGCCTCTTCCTGATCTCGGAACCGGTCGACGGATCCAGATTAACCCAGTATATGTCACCACGTTTCATCGTCTATACCGTCTCCCGCGGTCACGTCCCAGTCTTTCATCTCCTTGCTGAGGGCCTGGTCCTTCTCAACACCGAGGGCGCACTGGTAGAGTCCCTCTTCCCGGCGCTTTACTTCGGTCTCGAGAAGATCCGCCAGCACCTTGCTGCGCTGGCCGGGCGGTATAACAGCCTTCATTCTGTCGGCCAGATGGTCTGGCAATGAAAGAAGAACTTTTTGCATGGCATCCTCCGTGTTGCATGTATATATCCTATATAGTATATACGATGCGGG
>JAQVWF010000067.1 GCA_028698615.1 Syntrophorhabdaceae bacterium | reverse complement strand
GGTTTGGGTAGCGTGTATACAATGGGTGATATCGTAGCTACGGCAAATATCCAAGGAATTTATACCACAGGAAATGTTGGCAATCAAACGATGTCCTTTCTAATAACCGGTGCCGGTGTATACACTTTTGGCTTGACCCTTCCTACCACAACGAACGCCGGGATACTTTATTGTAGTGCTAACAGTGCACGCAGTGGTGCCGTTGATTGTACCGGTTGGTAAACAGATAAGAATTTTGTGAAAAACTCTTGCAAGCTGGTTTCTTAAGCTCTCTTTGATATAATGTTGTCAATCTTAATATTGTTTTGCCTTGTCCTTCTTTACTTTTACCCAGCGCTATCAGCTTCGTACATATTTGTCGAAAGGGATCTTGCCCCTTTTTTTATACCGCCCAAATTTCTTTGGGTAACGTTGATAAAATCGATTGAATTCCCCTTCTGGAATCCATACAGCTATTGCGGCATACCTTTACTCGCCACTCTCCAGCCGGGCGTTTTTTATCCACCCAACATTATCTTTTTCTTCTTGCCCTTCCCTGTCGCATGGAATTGGTCGATCATCCTCCATTTTGTATTTGCAGGCTCCACGACTTATTATTTCCTCCGGTACCTTAAAGTATCGGCGTTAGCCTCATTTACTGGCGGAGTGATGTTCATGCTCTCCGGATACCTCGTGTCGGTTCATAATCTTCTGCCCCACCTTCTTGCCATAGGGTGGTTTCCGCTGGTCATTTTGTTTTTTATAAAACATTTCGAAACAGGAAAATACAAACATCTCCTGCTGAGCAGCATTTTCGTCACAATAGAGTTTCTCGCGGGTGCGCCGGAGATGGTAGTGCTCACACTTTTCGTACTGCTTATTATCGCCATCTGTCCAGCACCTTTCTTGGATGTTGGTGCACCGGGATGGTTGAAGAGGTTCGCGCCGTTTTGCGTTTTGGTTATAATATTTTCCCTTGTTTCCGCCGTTCAATGGATACCGTTTTATGAATTGAAGCTGCAGAGTATTCGGGGTGCCGGGCTTTCCTATACTGAGGCGACCACATGGTCTTTTTCGTGGAGGGACTTCACCCTTTTTTTTCTGCCCGATGCGTTTGCATACTGGCAGACGGAGACTAAATACTGGGCAAATCAGTCCTGGCTGAAGACGGTTTATCTCGGAGTCATTCCTTTCATTATGAGTCTCTTTTTCTTTTTCAGCAAGGACAAGAAAAGACTACCCTTCTTCATTCTGATGTTCGTCTCATTCGTCCTTGCCCTGGGGAACAACACACCTTTGTATCACCTCCTTCACCACGTGCCACCCTTTAATGCTATACGATACCCCGTGAAGTTTCTCTTTCTCTTTTGCTTTATCATTTGTGTGACTTCGGCGCTTGGCGTTGAGAGGTTGAGATCCAGTTTGGCAAAGAACGATGCGAAGGTGAAGCATATTGTGATGATTAGCTTTTACCTAGGTTTCATTTTTGCTGGTTTGTGGGGTTATATCAACATTTTTGGGAATGATGTCGGGGCGTTTCTCAACGCGCACAACATTAAGCCTGATCAGTATAACGAGATATGGTTTAATCTCCACAATGTGAAACGAGTCCTCTTTTTTGCGTTTCTGTTTTGTCTAATGCTGCTAGTGTATTTGCGATCCCGGCATAACAAATACGCGATTTACGCCATGGTGTTTTTAGTTGTAGCGGACTTATTCCTTGCAAATTATGGTTACTATCGAACAGCGTCGTGGCAAGGAGTGTTTATGTCTGAGCATAAGTTCGTTCCATTGCTTTGTGGAGCAAGAGATACAGAGCGATATTTTGTGACGAACAAGACACATGCGGATCTTGGGAGGTTTTTTCCGACCGACAGAGCTCTTTTGCACACGCCATATGCTCCCGTCTTCGGCCTGTATACTGTTGGAGGCGTGGAGATCATGAGGGTAGCGCGTCACGACCAGTTTCTGAATATGTTGTTGGGGGCTGCCACTCTTCAAGAAGCTAAGCGGTATATCAATATTGTGGGTATACGATTTATGATTACTTCCTATGAAGTCAATGATCCCGACTTTAAGCTGCGAGAGACGGTGGATGTCAAAAAGGGAACCGCGTATCTCTATGAGTACTTGCAGAACACCGAAAGATTTCGCCTATTCAATAAGGTGCATTTTGTAGACAGTGATCAAGATATGGTGGCAAAATTAGTTGACGGGAATATTGATCTCAGAAATGAATTGATTATATTGTCAAAAGGGGGACTGCCGAGTCCGCAGGGGGGACAGGAGAGGCGGAGAGCGAGACTGCTGTCCTACACACCGAACAAAGTAGTGCTTGAATCGACTTCTGATGGAAGCGCTTTTTTGTACCTCAGCGATACCTATTACCCCGGATGGCGGGCCTATGTGGACGGGAAAGAAACGAAGATATATCGAGCTAATCTGGCATTTCGAGCTGTTGAGGTGCCGAAGGGAAGGCACACGGTTGTTTTTAAATACGTGCCCATGTCCTTTTACGTCGGGCTTGTCCTGACCCTGTTCGGGATCGCCCTTTGCGTATGGCTCTGGCAGAGGGATAGAAGGATACCGTCTGAGGCTGGCGGGGACAGTGGGGGTAGCACCACTCACGGCGAGAGGGGCGGTGTTATATGAGTGCGCCTTGCAGAAATGTGACCCGCGGCGAGGGCCGCCTTGAGGGTTATCTGGCGCGAAGGCGCGTTGCGAAGGCGAATGCGCTTGTGCCTGTGGAGTTGAGAAGGGGCAGGGTTCTGGATATTGGTTGCGGGTTCTTTCCCTATTTTCTTACGAAAGCGGAGTTCTCCGAGAAGTACGGCCTTGATAAGGGGATCGACAAAGAGCTGAGGGTGGAATTGAAGAAAAGGCATGATCTGGCCCTTATCGATGTCGACGTGGAACACTCTGCGCGCATACCTTTCGATAGGGATTTTTTCGATGTTGTGACCATGCTGGCTGTTTTGGAACACTTCGAGCCGGCAAGGGTTCTTCGTATACTCCGGGAGGTCGAAAGGATCCTCAAACCGGGAGGTGTGTTCATCATGACCACCCCGGCCGGATGGACCAAAGGCTTGCTGAAGTTTCTCGCGCGGCACAATATGGTCAGTCGGATCGAGATCGACGAACACAAAGCCGCCTATTCACGGAAACAGGTTCGTGCGGTACTTGAGCAGGCCGGATTTCAGAGGCCTTCCGTAGCGTCGGGGTATTTTGAACTTTTTATGAACATATGGGTTAGGGCAAGAAAAGAGCACAACCGGTTTGAGCTTGAAGAGTTTGAGCCTGAAGAAACCTGAAGGCGAAAAAAACCTCTTTAAAACAAGTCTGTAATAGTACTATTATACATATTGTTCGGGATATTAATGGAAACCATTCTCCTCACAGAAGATGACGTAGCTTTACGGGCCCAGATGCGCTTTGCCCTCGAGGAACGTTTTGAGATTGTTGAGGCCGGAGATGTTCGGAAGGCCATCAATCTCCTCAACAAACACGACGTCACCCTTGCCGTTCTCGACCTGGGGCTCCCTCCCCATGAGAACACGCCCGATGAAGGGTTGCGGCTCCTTCATTATATTCTTGAGAATTTCGGTATCAAGGTCATCATACTCACGGGCCAGAAGACGGAAAGCGCCGCGCTGGAGGCCATTAAGTCAGGGGCCTTCGACTATCTCGTCAAGCCGGCATCCATCGAACAGGTCATCTTCTCCATCGACAGGGCCATACTCTTTCGGGACACGGAGCGAAAGCTTGAGGAACAGGGACTGGCCAAGATATCATTTGACATCGAGGTTGGCAAGGGGCTTCAGCCCGCTCGCGAGGAGGCCGAAAAGAACATTATTCTCAAGGTCCTCAAAGACACCAACTTCAATGTCTACAAGTCCGCCAAACTGCTTGGCGTAAAGAGGGAGAGTCTCTATTATTTCATAAAGAAGTTCGGCTTTCGCCGTGAGGACATAGATGATAACGCTTAAGCTTATCCAATCGATGTACATGTTCGTCATCGTGGTGGGCGTGGCGGTCCTCGTCATCCTCTTCTATCTGCGATACCTCACCAACCGCGCCTTCAAGGTCCAGTTGAAGATGGTGGAGACCAACAGCGAGTGCAATTACGATATTTCGCTTTTCCTGCCGAGGGCCAGGGAGCTCATCAAAAAGGCCGAGATAGACGATGTTTTCTACGAGATAACCTACGGGGAAAAGACCCTTGCGAGGCCCGGTCCCGCCCACAAAAGAGTGATTACGCGGAAGGTTTCACGGCCCGATTATTCCATAGGGCTCGGTATCGTGACGGTGAGTCCCCGGGGATATCAGAGATATATCTACATGATCATCTTCGAGACCCTTTTCCTCCTCATCGAGATGGATCTCCTTATGAAGATAAAAGTGGCCAATGAGGCACTCTATAATTTTTCCAAGCTTCAGACATTCCTGCTTCACGATGTGAAGAACGTGACGCAGTTCATCAAGGGGCTTCTTTACAATATCACCAGAATAGGCGGGTCCGAGCGGGAGCACAAATTCGTTGAATACCTGCGGGAATCGGCCCCGGCTCTTTCCGTCAGGACTGACAAGATCCTGGCGACCCTTGAGATGGGCTCGGAAAAGGAAAGTGATGAGGGCGATACACAGGAGGTCGACGTTCTCGCCATGATAAGCGAGCTTATCAAACTCTATGGCGTGAAGGGAGAGGCGACAGGCCGGGGCAGCGTCTTCACGCAAAAGCATAAGCTTGTGACCGTTTTCGACAACATAATAAAGAATATGCACGAGAAATCCACGAATGAACCTCAATTGGAGTGTTTTGCCTTTATCAGGGAAGAAGGAGAGACGGTCACCGTCGTTATCTATGATACGGGCAGCCCCATCAAGGATATCGACAGAATGTTCGAGCCTTTCTTTACGACAAAGAGCTCAGGACTCGGCATCGGGCTCTTCCAGGCGAGACACGTTGTAAAAAAATTCGGGGGCAACATGACGGTGGCAAATACCGACCGGGGCGTGGAATTCACAGTTGCACTCATGAAGGGCGCTCGGCCCATCAGTCTTACCTCAGAACAAACTCTTTGATATTCCTCATCTTTCCATTTTCAATGTAAAAGTCCTTTATCCGTAACCCCGGTTTACCTGTAAAATCAACATATCTGTAAAGAGAAGTTACCTGTAAAACCGCATTATCTGTAAACTAATTCTACATCTTGCGAGGATCCCTGAATCCCCATATATTGACTGTAGATATGGCAGGGATAATACAAAATGACGCCTGTACGGCAGCGACAAGCCCGGGGAGGCCGGGTGGTTTCACGGTTATCGAACTGGTAATTGTGACGGTCATCATCGGCCTCATCATCGGTCTCGTAGTTAAAGGCCAGTCCCTTATCGTGACTGGCCAGATGAAACAGCTTTTCCACCAGAAAGATCAGATTGCCGCCGCCTTCCAAAGCTATTATGAGAGCTTCGCATACTATGCCGGTGATGACCCGGTTGCCTCGTCAAAGTTCCGCGGCGCCACGGACGGCAACGGCAACGGGCGCGTGGGGATCGGGTCCGGGGCAACGCCCCCCGATTTTGCCTGTGCGGGAACGGGAACCGAACAATGCGATCTCTGGTTTGAGCTGAGACAGGCGAATGTTCTGAACGGGGCTGGATTTGCCAATCCCAAACACGTCTTCAGCGGCAACGTGGCCCTCACCTACAACACCCCTGGAAAGGGCGACGCCGGTCACTGGCTTGCCTTTGAGAATCTGCCGCCCGATGTGTGCCGGGGCCTGGACAGAAAGTACGATGACGGCACCTGGAACACGGGAAGCATCCGGGGCGCCCTGGATTACGATACAGCGGTAAGTGGAAAGTTCATTCTTTTTTTCAGGTTGTGATGAGATGACCATGAGCGAGTCACACAGGACCAGCCAACAAAGAGGATGCCGATCGTTGTCATGCAATAAAGGGCGGCATCAACGCTATCCCGTTCAGGCATCGGGTAAGACGGTAGACCAATAGAGAGGGGACAATGTACATCTATTTCGCTCATCCCTGCTTCAATGATTCCCAGGAACGCTTCAAGAAAGAGTTCCTGGGAAAACTGAGGAGTGCCCTCGAACAGACCGACTACGGCAAAGCGGTCGGAATTATCGACCCCTTCGACGACACACCCAATATCGAAGGAAACAGGGAGACAAAGCTCAAGCTGAGTCGGACCGTAAAGGAAACCTGTCTTCGGATGCTGGAGGATTGCGACATTGTTATGGCTCTTGTCGATGACGGAGACACGGGGGTGGCCTTCGAGGCCGGTTACGCCCACGCCATCAACATCCCCGTTATCCTCATATCAAGGGGAAATTGCGATGAGGCCAATGCCATGCTTATCGGCGCGGCCAGGGAACGGATAGACAACATACTGCAGGAAGAACAGATCGAAAAGCTTGCCCGGATGTTTGAGTGGTATTTCATATCAAAGGAGCGTTACGGCCATGAACCCAGAACGAATTGAAGCAGATTTTTACGAAAAGACCACGATTTACGGTTTTCGGTGCAATTTCTGCGGATATATCCTCGACGAGTCGAACGGAGGGTACCTTTATCTGCAAAATGACAGGGGTGACAGGATACCGCTCAAAGACCATGGCGAGCGGGAGATAATCGCCCAGATGCTTCGCATGGAAGAGGAATCCCTTCGCAACTGCGAGGCCCTTGCCGCCTCACAGGAGGCCATCATCGATCTCATGGAAGAGCGCGTAGGCTATCTTTCCGCCTGCGTCTGCATCGACTGCCTGAGCCAGTTCGGCCTCGATCTCCGAAAAGACACCCTCGTCTGCCCCCACTGCAAATCCGACCACATCAGGACCCTGCTGGAAATGACCGATAAACGATGTCCCCAGTGCAAATCGGGACATCTGGAAAGGTTCTAAAGGACAGTTTCAAGATTCGTATATGTACTCTACCAGCATCCAGTCCGACACCCGCAGCCTGTGGCTTATCATCTGGGCGAGCCTCTGGAAGAGCGCTACGCCCAGTTTGGGGTTATCACTTATCAGAAGTTCAAAGTTTTCCTTCGTGAGGACAAGGACCGTGGTTTGATTCACCGCCACCGCCGACGCTGAACGGGGAAGGCCATCGATGATGCTCATTTCGCCGACAGTTCTACCGGGGCCGATCTCACAGATAGTCTTGACATTCTTTTTGGAATCCCCCTTTGTGATCCTGACAAGCCCGTCTGCCACGAAGCACATATAGGGTTCGATGGCGCCTTCATTGAAGATGGATTCGTTCGACTGTGCCGTGGCGAGATAGAGGTATTGCGCAAACCGCTCCATATCCTCGTGGCTCAGACCCTCGCCCCATTGAGACTTTTCTATCATGACAATACGTTCCTGAACGGACGATAAGACGTGATGCAGCATGATCTCTCCTGGATTAGTGCATTTTTGATCCGTCGACAGCCATCTTTTCACTGGTTAGTATCAACTATATACTATGGTTACGTTTCTTTTTGCAATCTTTTCAAGGCTACATTGGCCGCGACGAGTATCGGGTCCCATACCGTTGCAAAGGGAGGGGCGTAGGCAAGGTCCAGCCGGGCAATATCATCGATGGTCATCCTGTTGTACAATGCTGTCGCAAGGGTGTCTATCCTGTGGGCAACGCCTTCACTGCCGGCCATCTGGGCCCCAAGAAGCCTTCCCGAGGTCTTTTCCACGATGTAGGTCACCGTGATCGGTTTGCCTTCAGGATACGCACTGCTTCTGGACCTGCCCTTTATGGTAGACACAAAGTGGCCAATGGCTTCCCTTTCCGCCTCGAGGGGCGCGAGGCCCGTGCGGGCCACTTCGAGATCGAAGATCTTCGTTACCGCCGTTCCAACTATGCCTTCGAAGACATTACTCATACCGGCGGCGTTCTCACCGGCTATTCGACCCTGTTTATTGGCGGTTGCGCCGAGGGGGATATAGACCTTTTTTCCCGTGACGATCTGTGTCGCCTCGGCGCAGTCGCCTGCGGCGTAAATGTCGGGAATATTGGTTCTCAGGTGACCATCAACCTTTATCGCTCCGGCCGCGCCGAGCTCCATTCCGGCATCTACGGCAATTTTCGTGTTCGGCTTTGCCCCGATGACGAGGAGAACCATGTCGGCGTCAAAGGTCCCTTTGTCGGTGACGACACGGGCGACTGTCCCGCTGTTCCCTTCGAAGCTTTGTACGGACGCTCCTTTCATGAGGTTCACGCCTTCAGAGGCTATCTTGTCCTCGACGACCGCGGTGATGCTCGTGTCCATGGTCCCCAGGACCCGGTCCATCTTCTCGAAGACCGTCACCTCGACCCCTCTTTTTCTCAGAGACTCGCACATCTCCATACCGATGGAACCGCCTCCAACGATGCAGGCCCGCATCGGTCTCTTTTCGGCGCCGAAGGTGTTCACGTAGACACATTGCGGTCCGATACATGGTTCAAAGGATGTCCACCGGTCGATGAATCTCTTGATCTCGACGCCGTCATGGAGATCCCGCAACGTGAAGATGTGACCGAGATCTATACCGGGAAAGGGAGGGCGAACCGGCAGCCCCCCCGTAGCAATGACAAGATGGTCGTAAGGGATGGTCTTCTCCTCATCATTGTCCAGGTTCACGGCGGTCACCGTTTTGTTTGAAGGGTCTATGGAGAGGGCCTCGTGACGGGTGAGTACCGTGATGCCCCTCTCGTTGGCAGCGACCTCGGGCGAGAGTGATATGAGCGTATTGATGTCCTTCACGTCGTCGGATATATAATAAGGAAGGCTGCAGGCGCCGTAGGAGATGAAGTAGTCTTTCTGCAGAACGATCGCCTCCGCTTCGGGCTTGAGCCTCTTAAAACTGCTGGCCGCGCTCATCCCCGCCGCAACCCCGCCGACAACAACAAGACGTTCATGGGGCATGGTAGACTCCTATAACCCTTTTTTCTCAAAAAACCTGAACATCAGGATCCCGAGTATTACCATTATCACGATAACGATCCAGTGATTGATGCCGAGGATGCCCGGGATTGTGATCTTGCCGTAATTGCCCCAGGTCAGGACCGTTCTTTTCATGAGGGGGAAGAGCTCGGCGAAGACGGCGGCTCCCGCGAGCATGCCGATGATTCCCCATATCGAATCATAGCGTCCTTCACCGAGGGCACCAAGGGACGTGCCGGGGCAGTACCCCAGGAGCGCCCAGCCGATACCGAAAATGAGTCCGCCGATGATATTGCCGCCAAGGATCGTTGTCTTGATTGAAAGCTTCACGAGCCCCAGATCCTTGAGAAGGTAAACGCCCACCATGGCAACGAGTACGGTGGTGAACATATACTTGACGATGGTCATGTCCATGAGCCTCAAGGCCCCCAATTGCTTATCATAGCGGATGACGCGGGCCTTCTGGAGAAGAAACCCGAAGATGATGCCTGTTATCATGCCGTAGATGAGAACGTTCATTTTCTGGCACCTCCGCGATAAAGAAGATTGGCGACGATGAAGCCGCCCACGAAGAAACAGATCAAGGAAATGAAGCCGCTGACCGCAAGCTGGAGCGAACCGCTCAGCCCATGACCGCTCGGTCAGCCGTCAGCGAGGCGCGCCCCGAACATGGCTATCGCGCCCCCGAAGAAGGCCGTAATGGCGCGCGGGGTCATGCTTGGTCCGAACCGGCCTTCCCACATCCCGGGAACACCCTGCCAGCGAAAGGACCGGGAGGTGGCAGAGGCTATGAGGGAGCCGAAGAAGATACCGACGACGAACACCCACTGCCAGTCGATCTTCGGAAGATGCTTGGTGAAGTACTCCATCTGTGCGACTCTTTCCGGGGAAAACGTAGACTCGACGAATCCGGCGCTCGTGACAAAGGTTGTCGAAGCTCCGAAATATTTGCCGGCGACCCAGACGGAGAGCACGAGAAGAAGCCCCGTCAGTGCACCGGCGACATAAGGATTCCAGCCCTTCAGGTTCTCATTGGCATTCATGCTGCCTCCTTTTCCCGTGATGCGCGACAAAGCCAGCGCCGCGCTTGATAAAGACATTATAAAACCTCCCGTCGTCTTCTGGCAAGAAAGAAGGCAGGGGTCCAGAGGTCCAACGGGGGGGCGCCACAGGGTAACGTCAAGTATTTTGTGTCAGCAGCCAAAAACATAGTGCACCCCATAGCGTATGTTCTCATAGAGGAAGACTGCATACAGGATCCGCTCCATGCTGGTCCTGTTCTCGAAGACCCCCATGGG
>JAQVWF010000066.1 GCA_028698615.1 Syntrophorhabdaceae bacterium | reverse complement strand
CCGACAGGACTGGACGCCGGATGAGCATGAGGAACTTGACGAGCTTCTCGGAGCCGTGAAGGAGGCGGGCATCCGGGCCAGGGAGAGAATGGAGATTCTCGAAGACCTTGGATCGCGATCCGGTGAACTTGCCCGTATCGATTATGACTTCCTTTATGACGAAACCCGCCATCTGTCGGCTATCGGCTACAATGTCAGCGAAAACCGGCGGGATGCGAGTTTCTATGATCTGCTGGCTTCAGAAGCGAGACTCGCAAGCTTTGTCGGGATCGCCCGGGGACAATTGCCGCAGGAGAGCTGGTTTGCCCTGGGACGCCTCCTCACCACCGCTGCCGGAGAGCCCATTCTTCTTTCCTGGAGCGGCTCCATGTTCGAATACCTCATGCCGCTCCTCGTCATGCCCACATATGAACGGACGCTCCTCGATGAGACCTGCAAGGCGGTCGTGGCAAGACAGATCGAGTATGGAAAAAAACGCGGCGTGCCCTGGGGTGTTTCCGAGTCCGGGTATAACACGATCGACGGTCACCTCAACTACCAGTACAGCGCTTTTGGCGTGCCCGGCCTGGGGCTTAAACGCGGGCTCGCCGGCGAGATGGTCATTGCTCCCTATGCCTCGGCGCTGGCGCTCATGGTGGCGCCCGAAGAGGCCTGTCTCAATCTCGAGGAACTCGCTGCCCGGGGCTTCGAGGGGAAGTACGGTTTTTATGAAGCCATTGATTATACCCCGGCCCATCTGCCGCACGGACAATCGAGCGCGGTGGTTCGGTCTTTCATGGCCCATCACCAGGGCATGAGCCTCCTCGCTCTTGCCTTTTTGCTCCTCGATCGGCCCATGCAGAGGCGATTCGAATCAGAACCCTCATTTCAGGCAATTACTCTTCTGCTCCAGGAGCGGGTACCGAAGGCCACGGCATTCTATTCACACACCACCGAGCTTGCCGAGGTGCATACAATCTCACATGACGTGGAAGAAATGCCGATACGCGTCTACACGAGCCCCGACACGCCGGTGCCGGCGGTGCAATTGTTGTCGAACGGCAGATACCATGTGATGATCACAAATGCGGGCGGCGGCTACAGTCGCTGGAGGGACCTGGCGGTGACACGGTGGCGTGAAGACAGCACCCGCGACAACTGGGGTGCGTTCTGCTATATACGTGATATGGCAACGGGCGTCTTCTGGTCGACAACGTATCAGCCCGTGCTTCAGGCTTCCAAGCGGTACGAGGCAATATTCTCGGAGGGCCGCGCGGAGTTTCGCCGACGCGATCACGACCTTGACACCCATACGGAGATTGCGGTTTCACCTGAGGATGATATAGAATTGCGCCGGATCACCATCACCAACAGGGCGCGGACACGGAGAACCATTGAGGTAACGAGCTATGAGGAAGTGGTCCTTGCGCCGCCTGTCCAGGACGAACTGCACCCGGCTTTCAGCAGTCTCTTTGTCCGGACCGAGATAGTCGGCGGGCAAAATGCAATACTCTGCACGCGCAGGCCCCGCTCTTTTGAAGAACAGTCGCCATGGATGTTCCATCTCATGACTGTGCACGGAGCCAGGAGCAATGAAGTATCCTATGAAACCGACCGTATGCGGTTTATCGGCCGGGGGAACACGATTGCCGACCCGGAAGCGATGAGGGGTTTATCCAGCCTCTCGGACAGTGAGGGCTCGGTGCTCGATCCGATCGCATCGATCCGTCATCAAATTGTTCTCGATCCCGACAGATCGGCGACCATCATCATCGTTACCGGTATGGCCGAAACCCGTGACGCCTGCCTGGGCCTTGTCGGGAAATACCAGGACCTGCATCTCGCCGACCGTGTCTTTGACCTGGCATGGACCCATAGCCAGGTGCTGCTGCGGCAGATCAATGCCACGGAAGCTGACGCACAGCTTTATGGACGCCTTGCCGCCTCCATCATGTTTGCCAATCCGTTGTTGCGAGCCAGTTCAGCGGCCCTCATGAAAAACCGCCGCGGCCAATCCGGCCTGTGGAGTTACTCCATTTCCGGCGACCTTCCCATCGTACTGCTGCAGATCGAAGACCCGGCGAATATCAACCTGGTGCGGCAGCTTGTCCAGGCCCACGCGTACTGGCGTCTCAAGGGACTATCGGTGGAGCTGGTGATCTGGAACGAAGACCATGCAGGGTACCGGCAGCTTCTTCATGACCAGATCATGGGGCTCATCGCTGCGGGCACGGAGGCCAATGTGACCGACCGGCCGGGCGGGATCTTCGTGAGACCTTCCGACCAGATATCGAAAGAGGACCGCATTCTGTTCCAGACCGTCGCTCGCGCCATTATTACCGACCGCAAGGGAACTCTCGCAAACCAGTTGAAGCGTCGGAGCTTTCCCGAAAGCACATTGCCGGCGCTTGTCCCGACCCGGGCCGCAAAAGGCGATGTCCCGCCAATAGAGGCAGAGCTTCGTCAGGACCTGATCTTCGGTAACGGATTGGGAGGGTTCACTCCCGATGGCAGGGAATATGTCATCTCGACTTCCCGCGGCCAGGTGACACCGGCGCCGTGGGTGAATGTGCTGGCGAACCCGCTTTTCGGAACCGTTGTTTCGGAAAACGGTCTTGCCTATACGTGGAGCGAAAACGCCCATGAGTTTCGGCTGACCCCCTGGTACAATGACCCTGTCAGTGATTCGAGCGGGGAAGCCTTTTATATCCGTGACGAGGAACGCGGCCACTTCTGGTCCCCCATGCCGCTGCCCAGCCGCGGGGCCACACCTTACGTTACGAGGCACGGGTTTGGCTACAGTGTCTTTGAGCACAACGAGCGCGGGATCGGGACCGAGGTGTGGGTGTACGTTGCCCTGGACGCCGCCGTCAAGTTTACCGTGCTGAAGGTGCGCAACACGTCGGGGCGGCCGCGGATGCTTTCGGCCACGGGATATGTGGAATGGGTGCTGGGTGATCTGAGGCCCAGATCGGTAATGCATACAGTGACCCGGATCAGCCCTCAAAGCGGGGCCCTGTGTGCGAATAACCCCTACAACACTGAATTCGGCAGCCGGACCGCCTTTTTCAACGTCGATGATGCAACCCGGACCATGAGCGGCGACCGCAAGGAATTCCTCGGGCGGAACGGAACGCCTGCAACTCCCGCCGCCATGGCGAGGTTGCGGCTTTCCGGCAGGGTGGGGGCCGGTTTGGACCCATGCGGAGCGATACAGGTGGCTTTTGAACTGGCGGACGGCGAAGAGCGCGAGGTCGTCTTCACCCTGGGTGCAGGTCGGGACGGCGATGATGCCGACGATCTGTCACGTCGTTTCCGGGGGCCCGCGGCAGCGCGGGAGGCCCTTGAAAAAGTGTGGCAGTACTGGAACCGCACCCTCGGGGCAGTTCAGGTGGAGACGCAAGACCCCTCCATCAACGTCCTTGCCAACGGCTGGCTCCTGTACCAGACCATTTCGTGCCGTCTCTGGGGGCGCAGCGGTTTTTACCAGTCAGGAGGCGCCTTCGGTTTTCGTGACCAGCTGCAGGACACAATGGCCCTTATCCATACGGAGCCGCAGCTCGTGCGTGAGCACCTGCTTCTGAGCGCTTCGCGACAGTTCGTGGAGGGCGATGTGCAGCACTGGTGGCATCCACCCGCGGGCCGGGGTGTGCGCACCCGCTGCTCCGATGACCTTCTCTGGCTGCCATTGGCGGCATGCCGCTATGTCCTGACCACCGGGGACACGGGAGTGCTGGATGAACCCGTCCCATTCATCAAAGGGCGCGCCGTCAACGCCGAGGAGGATTCATATTACGACCTGCCCGGCAGATCGGAAGAAAACAGAGGTCTTTATGACCACTGTGTCCTTGCTATCCTCAAGGCCCTCAGGTTTGGCGAACACGGTTTGCCGCTCATCGGTTCCGGCGATTGGAACGATGGCATGAATATGGTGGGTAAAGACGGCAAGGGAGAAAGTGTCTGGCTCGCATTCTTCCTCTATAAAGTGCTCATGAGCTTCACTGAGGTTGCGGGCATTCACGGGGACATGCTCTTTGCCGAATACTGTGAGAAGGAAGCGGACACGTTGAGCCGGAATATTGAGGAGCATGGCTGGGATGGCGAGTGGTATCTCCGCGCCTTTTTTGATGACGGTACGCCGCTGGGTTCATCGGCCAACGCCGAATGCCGGATCGATTCCATTGCGCAGAGCTGGTCTGTATTGTCCGGGGCAGGGGGCACCGAGCGCTCGCGCATGGCAATGGAGGCGGTGGATAAGTATCTCGTTCGCCCTGACCACGCGTTGATCCAGCTCCTCGACCCGCCCTTCGACAAGTCGGACCTCGACCCGGGCTATATCAAGGGGTACGTCCCGGGGGTCCGGGAGAACGGGGGGCAGTACACGCATGGGGCCATCTGGGCCGCCATGGCTTTCGCGGCAATGGGTAACAGCGCACGGGCCTGGGAACTCCTTACCATGATCAACCCCGTGAATCATGGAGGATCGGCCAAAGGAATAGAAACATACAAGGTGGAGCCCTATGTTGTCGCAGCCGACGTATATGCGGTCACGCCCCACACGGGCCGGGGCGGATGGACATGGTACTCGGGGTCCGCGGGATGGATGTACAGGTTGATAGTGGAATCGCTGCTCGGGTTGAGGCTCGAAGTGGACAGGCTATATGTCGAGCCCTGTATTCCAGACGATTGGGAGGGCTTTACGGTGCATTACCGGTACAGGGAGACGGTCTATCACATAAAGGTGGCGCAGGGACACGAGGGCGAGGCAAGAGCGGTTATTGATGGAGTTGAACAGGAAGGTGCGTCGCTTCACCTTGTCGATGATCATGTGGACCATGCGGTGGAAGTGCTGGTGTTGAAAAAGAGTGGCTGAACCCGGACTCAGTCCCTTATTCTAGTAGAAAAGCTCCGCAACCTTTTTCAGCATCTGGTAACCATAGGCAACATGGTACAAATGTCCCTGGCCGTCAAGCAGGTTGATGCGGACATCTTTCGCTTTTTTCGCAAGATATTCGCTGAATCTCGGTGGGACGAACTTGTCTGATGTGCCGTGAAACACCTCGATGTGGATATCGATGTCCGAAAGATCGAATCCCCACTGCCTGTAAACCGTCTGGGCGTCATAGGCGGGGCCTCTCGATCCATGGCGAAAGAGTTCCTGGTAATCGCGCATGAGCAGGTACTGAAAATCGGGCAGGTTGAAAATGTCCTTGTCGGCCGGACACAGGCTGGAGTCGAACATCTTTACGAATGATTTTGGGTTTTTCATCGTCTTCTGCATCATCCCAAGCACCGAAAACGGCACCCTGAACAGGGCGAGCGGCAGACGGGTTCCCAGCCTGGCATAGAAGCGGTCCATCGTGCCGAGGTGCTTGAGCATTTCCAGGTCGCTATAGACCGGCATGGCGCAGGCCAGATCCACAACACAATGGAGGCGATCGGGAATGGCAAGAGCGCTGGCCATGAGGGTGGGTCCGCCGCCGGAAATGCCAGCAGCCCCGAAGGTGGCGATTCCGAGATGGTCGGCCAGGTCGGCCATATCCCGTGCATATTCAAGGACGGTCCACCCGGCGCGGAAATCCGACTGAGCGACTCCGGGACGGTCCGGCGAGACGATTCTGAAGCCGTACCTGAGAGCGGGCTTGTGAAGGAGCATGGCGTGCACATGCGAACCTGTGCCGTGATAGAAGAAAATGGGCCGGCCCTTTGGATCCCCGTACTCATGGAATGCGAGCCGTGTTTTCTGTCGGGTCTCGTAAAATTGGACATCCTTCTCAAGCTCTTCGATCTCGAGCCGGGAAAGTATGCTCAGTTCATTCCCGTCGCTGGTCATCTCAGTCATAATTATTGTCCCATTAAACACGGGGGGGCGAAGGCGGTTACCGGTATCTGCCTTTGCCCCTCCGCAGGTTTTTTTTTGCGCTGGCTATTATCTGCCCTTCAATGATCCGTTATCGTTCCAGATATCTGAATAGTTCGAGGCGTTGTTCAAGGTCGTCCATCTTGACGTACCTTTTTTTGGATTGCAGTAGCATCCCAGCGTGGTGCCCACCATCCTGCAGCACCAGCAGGACCTTTTATAAGAACCCACGTTCGGGAGATTGACGCCGGTGCAGTCGAGTGTTCCGTTGCAGTTCGCAATATCGCCCCCGTTAGTTCTGCACTGATTGGCGTTGTTGAGCTGCGTTGTATTCCACTTGCCGTTCATCTTCTTGCAGCTTGCACTGGTTATCCTGTCTGCATTAGCGTTGTAATAAATGCTCTTGCATGTCTTCTTGTAGCTGCCGTTGGGCGCGTCGGCGCTGTAAACATAATTCGCTCCGAACACGGAGACAGCAACGAAGCAGAGTATGGTCAATGAGATCTTCCACAAGTTACTGTACCCTTTCCTTGCATCCTTCATAAGTGCCCTCCGAAATGGTTTTACTTAATCATTCTCCTGGACGGATAATATGTCAAGGTATTTGTACCCCGCCAGGTTTGAAAAGTCGGCGGTTTTCTTCTTGTCATGCAGTTTGTTTTATCCGAAAATAGGGAAGGCCATATGACGACAATTTGGAGGTGGAGTGTGCGGAAACGAAGCGTATCGGTCCTGATGGGTATGATAGTTGGCGTTTTATTGGCGGCATCGGCGGCACTATCGGCGGATAATGTCCCTGCCAGGCTGACGAATATGTTCTCTGAAAGCTGGGCCGGCTACGAGATTCGGTATCCTTCCGGCTGGGGTCTCGAAAGGCCCGACAAGGTGACGGTGCTCTTTGCGGGCCCCAAAGGAACCGATGACTATTTCACGACCGTGACCCTCCAGAACGTCGCCTCGGTGAAGTATGGCGGCGTCCACCAGAATGTGGGTTCACTGGTCACAAATCTCAAGGAGCAGTTCACGAAGAACGACCCAAAGACGAGGTTCTTCAACGAGAAAACGTTTCCTTTCACATCCGAGGAGGGTACGCCGGTAAATGCGATCACCTTTGGGGTCACCTATACGTTGCAGGGAGAGAAATTCCAGCAATGGGCCGTCGTCATACCCCGCGCGTCGGACCG
Source organism: Syntrophorhabdaceae bacterium (assembly GCA_028698615.1). Classification (NCBI taxonomy): domain Bacteria; kingdom Pseudomonadati; phylum Thermodesulfobacteriota; class Syntrophorhabdia; order Syntrophorhabdales; family Syntrophorhabdaceae; species Syntrophorhabdaceae bacterium. Next base: position 4,351 of record JAQVWF010000066.1, on the reverse strand, counting down.
GGTCTACCACGTCTTCTTCTATACATCCCCCGCCCGGCTATACGACAGGAACATAAAGACTGCCTACGGCATGCTGCAGAGCCTCCGGCTGATCAAGGGAGGCAAGTAGCGAAAACCGCAAACAGCTCATCCCATGTTTTTTTCGCAGTGGACGGGACCGGCCCCTTTTTTCTTGCATCCGGGCGGTGATTCGTGGAAAATGAGTCTACAGCACAAATTCAAGGTGGAACCAAAGAAGAGGAGGGACTCCAATGAAACTATTTGCGTCGTTAGCAGTGTGTGCACTCGTGTTATGTTTCTGTGCCTGTGAGACCATGGGGCCCACTCGACGGCCCGCTCAGCAGCCCGCTCCCCAGGGGCCGGCATTTACCTGCGAGAAGAGGAGCGTTGTGCCGGTGAGGGCGAAGGCGCAGTACAGCGATGACTACGGGACGATGATGACGAGCGACGCGGCGGCGCTTGCCACCCCTGCCAGGAACTACCGCTGGGGCATCAAGAACTCGAAGACCCTGTCCCGGGCCTACTTCACCTTCTACGTCAGGCCCGGGGGCAGGTATAAGTATTTCGGGACAAGTATATACATAGACAGGGGCGTCAAGGCCCCCCTGACCTTTGTCTTCAGGAACAACGACAGGAATGGGGAAGTCCTGAAAAGCGTGACGGTCTATCCGGGCCAGACGGTAGATGTCGACGTAGAGATCACGGGCCTCAGCAGGGTGCACGTCCGGTCGGAGCTCAGGATCAACCACGACAAGGCGGAAAAGATCATCGTCGGCGAACCGGAGTTCTATAACTGTAAATAGAGACGCCGGAAGACCGCTTGAATAACTTGAGCGGTTTGAATAACCTGAATAGCCTTGAATCGCCTGACAGGCTGTTGATGAGGCCCTCTCTGTCCGGACCTGATCCGGGATCCAGAGGTTTTTCTGACCCCAAAAGTTCCACCCTGGAGGCCAAAGACAGACCCGCCGTTTACGCTCGGCTGCAATATGATCTTCTCGTTGTGGACTATTAGATATAATATGTTATAAAGTAATACAGGAGGTGCGGAATGGGAAAGAACATATCCGTGTATCTGCCTGATGAACAAATCAACTTCATCAATGCCCAGAAAGAAGGCGCGAGCCAGGTTATCCAGCAGGCTATCAACCTTGTAATGAAAGCGGGCAAGGATAGGTCGGGTTATGGCGACGTTGCGGCCGCCGCCGCGGAGATAGGGCGAGGCAAAGGCCTCAGCGATGCCGTAAAGTCCTGGCAGGCCGACAGGGATGAGGACCGATGGTAGGTCTGGATACGGGTTACTTCATGGGGATGATGCTGGGAGATAAAGGGATCCTCGAACACTGGGAGGGCCTTAAAGAAAAAGAGGCCGTGCCCTGTGTGTCCGTTCTGACCCTGGGAGAGATCCTTTACCTTACCATACGGATAGGCAAACCGCAGCAGGGGAAAAAGATGGTCGAGGGCATGGAAAAGACATGCACAATACTCGACGTGGACAAACCGGTGGTGGAAAGAGCGGCCTCGTTGAAGGGCGGATACGGCACGCCCTATATAGATTCCATCATCATCGCGTCCTTCCTTGAGAACGGGTGCAGCGAGATCCACACGAAGGACAGAAAACACTTCGGAGCGGTGAAGGACAAGAGAACAAAGATCGTTGTCTGGGAGTAGGAAGAACAGCTTGAACCGCTTGAGCAGCTTGAGCGCCACAGAGGCAAGAGGGCGGCTTTAATCGCTTTATTCTCTGAACTCTTTCCGGACCTTGTGGAGTGCTAAGGGGATATGCTTCCTGTAGACGAGGGGGACGCTCTTCGAAAATTAAAAATCGACCAGGTTGCTGGCCCGTGCGGTTTCTCGTCCCTTTTTCAGCAGGTAGCTCACAGCGGGCTCAGTGATTCGATAACGTAGAGCCAGTTGCCTGGAAGCCGTCCCGAGAAGCTGCACGGCTAAAAAGCGAATGATGCTTCTCGCCTCAACAACCTTTCTTTGTCGTCCTCCCGTCGCGAGATCATTCTCGGTGATGCAATATAAAGCAGGGTTATCTGCGTCTTTTGAACTTTTGAAGAGCGCCCCCCCTTACCTCATTCTGGATTAAGCTCTCCTTTCTAACCGGACGTGCCGAAAGATTATAACTTGTGCGTTATATAACATCCGTGTTATGATTCGGAATGGGTTGGACGGTTGAGTATTACCGGGATTCCCGAGGCAAAGAGCCCGGAGCGGATTTTATTGATTCTCTTCCCACGGAAACACAGGCGAAAGTGCTCAGAACTGTGGAGTTGCTAGCCCGTTACGGTGTCCTCCTCAAGGAACCCTATTCGCGGAGAATAAAGGGCAAGCTAAGGGAACTGAGGGTTGTTGACCGGCACGGACACATTCGCGTTCTCTACTTCACCTACACGCAAGGCAGGTTTGTTATTCTCCATGGGTTTCTCAAGAAATCCGGCAAGACACCGAGGCGGGAGATAGAGATCGGCGAAAAGAGAATGAGTGATTTTATACAAAGATGTGGAGGTGGCCAATGACGAAAGGCAGATTACTGAAGGAACACATCTCTGAAAAGATGAAGGAGCCGGAATTCAAAAAGGCATGGAATGACCTCGATGCGGAGTTCAATATCCTTGAAATGGTGATCAAGGCCCGGGAGGAGGCAGGACTCACGCAGGAGGAGCTTGCCCGGCGCATCGGGACAAAGCAGCCGGCCCTCTCGCGGCTCGAAAGAGGAGGATTCCAGAAGGCAAAGATCGAAACGCTGATGAAGATAGCGAAGGCATTGAATGTCAAACTGACCATACAGTTTCAGTCAAAAGATGCAGGCACGAAAACCAACCGATCGAAGGACCAGAAGAGGGCTTGAACTGCTTGAATGGCTTGAACCGTTTGACAGGCTGTTGATAAAGGTCTCTTTTCGTCATCCCGGACTTGATCCGGGATCCAGGGGTTTTTTAGAAACCGGAACACCTTCATCCAGTTGACCAACGTCTCCCGGTCATACTTTCTATCAACAAGCTCCATAAAGAGAGTCCGCATGATGAACCTTGAAATATCAAGCCCAAACTATGATTGTTCAAGGAAGTGTTTCCGGCAAACCAAAATAAAGATATATCTCACGCCCGCTCCTCTCAAGCCCGCAGAGGTTTTGGAGAGAGCTTCAAAGGAATTGCGGCCAGATCGCGAAGCCTTCCACGATCCGTCCGCCCTTGCATCCGGTCTTCGACGGGAGGGTAAAGCACGTTCTTGGTTGCGGTTGAAATTTTGTGCTCTCGTTTTGGCTTTCCGGAAGTAATATCCCGGAAACAGGCCATCCAGAAACGCTGCCTGTTTAACATTGAATGGGGCCGTGATATAAGGGTATATGAAGAAGGTTAGTAAGAAGGATAAAGACGAACTTCGTCCGGAGTATAAACTGTCAGACTTTCCGAAAGGACTCGTTCGGGGGAAATATGCTGAGTCTTATCCCGAAGGCGTCACCGTCGCTCTCCTCAGCCCCGATGTCCCAGGGGCTTCCTTCGCTTGACAGCCATTGGGCTGTTTGCTAGCATGTAGGCAACCGGAGTGCCTGGGCTATGGTGGATGAAAAAAGTATTTACGATTTCAGTTCTCAGATCGCGCGGAAATTTCGTCCCGAGAAGATCATCCTTTTTGGTTCGTACACGCAGGGCACCGCAACGGATGATTCCGATGTGGACCTTCTGGTCATCCTGCCTTTCGAGGGCAAACCCATCAGGAAGGCCTCTGAGATACTCAGAAAGACCAGGCCTCGCATACCCGTGGAACTCCTCGTTCGCACGCCCGAGCAGGTCAAAACCAGGCTCGCGCTCAACGATTATTTCCTCCATGAAGTGATGAACAAGGGCAAAGTCCTGTATGAATCCCCTCACCGGTGAATGGATAGAAAAGGCGGAAAATGATTTCGCCACCGCCGCCCGCGAAATGCGGGTTCGCAAGCGGCCAAATTACGACGCCGTGTGCTTTCACTCCCAGCAGTGTGTCGAGAAATATCTCAAGGCAATACTTCAAGAGAACAACATCGCCTTTGGGAAGACCCATAATCTCGTGATTCTTTTCGAGCTGTTGCTCCCCCTGGAACCTTTCTGGGAGGGGATGAGACCGCAATTGCAGATACTGAACGGCTACGCGGTGGAGGTCAGGTACCCCGGCGAGTCGGCGGACAAGACGACCGGGAAGGATGCATTAAAGCTTTGCCGGATGATACGGGCAGAAGCCCGCTCGTTACTGGCCCTGCACGATCCCTGATATTCTTGCCAAACCAGGAAGGGGGCCCTCTAATGGGTGACCCCGTAACCCTCATAACGTCTGAAGAATGACCATTCTTTTGTGCCGAAACGCC
>JAQVWF010000065.1 GCA_028698615.1 Syntrophorhabdaceae bacterium | reverse complement strand
ATGGTCTTCATGTATGGCCTCGACCAGCTCTCACACGAGGCCCTGTTCCGCGTTCTCGAGACCTATCCCACGCTCATCATCGGCGATGACGTCTACGAAAATTTTCTCTTTCGCGATGCGGTGATCTCCGGCCAGGAAGGAATTAAGACCCTCAAGGCGGAACATCTGCTGGAGCTTCTCAGGGACCACAGGAAGCTGAAGGACACCATCAGGAAAGGCGGCGAGGCATTAAGGGCAAGCGAGGACAACTATCGGTCCATCTTTGAGTCTGCGGCGAACCTGATAGCCACTGTCGACAAAAAAGGAAGGATCGTCGATTGCAACGGAAAGATAAGGGAGGTGCTCGGATACGACAGGGAAGAGGTTGTCGGCAGGTCGATAGCCGCTCTCTTTCATCCCGATCACTTTCACAGGGCCCACGAGACTCTCAAAGAGGTCATCAAGAAGGGCTCCTCGTACAACAAGCAATTCCAGATGGTCAGGAAGGACGGGTCGACGGTGTATGTTAGCGTCAACAGCACCCCGCTGAAGAACAAGAAGGGCAAGATAGCCAAGGTGGTTTCCATCGTCGAAGATATCACGGAGCGCAGAAGGGCCGAAGAGGCCTTGCTGGAGAGTGAAAAGCGGTTTCGCCAGCTCGTCGAGATCCTTCCCGACGCCATACTCACGCTTGCCGATGGACGGATCATATTTGCCAATAGCGCCGCATACAGTCTCTTCGGTCTCGGCCACCCCCGGGACCTCATCGGCCGGCATATGGAGGATTTTCTCGATGCCGCCGGCCCACGGGAAGAGTGCTTCGAGGAGATCCGGCAGAACGGAAAGACAGGCAAGCCCATAAGGGTCGCCACCGCCCGCCCCGACGGCACCGTCGTCATTGTTGAATGGACGGGGATGGCGCTCAATCAGAGAGAAAGCGGTATCGTCCTTTACCTGGGCAGGGACATTACCGAGAGGGAGATGGCTGAGAACCTTGTGCACGAATCGGAGGAACGATACAGGATAGCCGTCGAACACTCAAACGATGGTGTGGCGATACTCCGCGGAGAGATCTATATCTATGTGAACAGGAAGCTCGCGGAGATATTTGGATACAAGAGCGTTCAGGACGTCCTGGGCAAGAATATCTCCCTCACGATCCACGCCGATGACCGCAAGCGCGTTCTCGACATCAACCACATGCGCCAGAGAGGCGAAAAGGTTGCCGATCGTTATGAGTTCAAGGGGATACGGAAGAACGGTTCCGTTGTCTTCATCGAGGTTTCAGCGACACCCATCGTTTACAGGGGCGAGACGGCCTCTCTTGTCTATCTTCGCGATATAACGGCGCGAAAGGAACTGGAAGACAAGCTAAGAACGATCGCAACAATATTTCCCTAGGTAGTTCCTTTGCTCATTCATCGAGAAACTCCGCACTTCCGGTGACTGGCATATCGCCAATCTGAGGTAAGACTCGAAGGACTGGACCCGCCGCCGCCTATCTTTTTGCGCGGATAAGGAAACAGAAGGGCCTGATAATCGTTGGGCGCTATTCTAATGAAGACGGTTGATAGGTGATGGGTTGTTACTTATTTTCTTCAGATGCGTCGAAGGTGTACTTCAGGCGGTTGTTGACCTCGCTGAGAAGGCCCCTGATGAACATCTCTTCGAGTATGGCTTCTATCTCGCTGCTTCCGGCCTTGTCGCGAAGCAACGATTCGACATGCTTCTTGAGGGTCTTTAGTGTCCGCGGGCGCTTCTGTCCGTCGATCTTGTTAAGGTTATTGACGATGTAATTGGTGAAGTTCGATGATGGAAGCTGCTTCTTGCTGTCGGAAAGCTCCGCCGGGTTGGCGATCCTCTTCGTTTTTATACCCAGTTCGTTGATATACCTTATGAGTGAATCGTATCCGCTGTCCTTTGAGAGTATGATAAGTTCCACATCCTTGTCCATTCTCTCGCTGAGCCTGCCCAGCTCAAAGGCAAGGTGGAAGTCGAGGTTGTTCTTGCCGTCTCCGGCTATCTTTACCCATGCCAGACGCTCCCCAAAGGTCTGGGCCTTTTCAACGAGGGAGAAGGGGATCTTGTTCTGTGATTTGCCCACAAAAATGGCAATATCCGTATGCGTGGTATCGATATGGTCGAAGTCGAATTTTTGAATGTTCTCGAAATCAACGAGGATGATCCGCTTCAGCGCCTGTTCCATGCCTTAATGATACATGTTTTAAAGAAATTACTCAAGCAAGGAATAAAAGATAGGTAATAGGTCATCGGTTATTCCGTTCTGCGTTCCAGAATGCCGGACAGCAGTGTTCCACAATCTAACCTGTCTTATTGAAAAAAATGCCATTTACGGGTATGATAGATGGTTCGGGTGAACAGGGTTCCCGGTGAGCCGTGCTCAAGGAAAACGCCGATACAGGGGAAGCCGCGGGACACCGGGTCAGGATGCCTGCCCTCCCGGAGGAATAGGCTCGTGCATGACATGAAGCTCATAGACGACTACAACAGGGTCATCGATTATATACGCATTTCCGTCACCGACCGGTGCAACCTGCGCTGCAGGTACTGCGTTGACGGCGATTTTCCCTTTATCCCCCACACCGAGGTCCTCTCCTACGAGGAGATCATCCGTTTCGTCAGGGTATGCGCCTCGATGGGGGTCAAAAAGGTCCGCCTCACAGGCGGGGAGCCGCTCACCAGAAAAGGTTTGCCCCATCTGCTCAAGGAGCTTGGCGCCATCGAAGGGATCTCCGACATAAGCCTCACGACGAACGGCATCCTTCTCGCCGACCATCTGGATGAATTGAAAGAGGCGGGACTCAGGCGCATCAATATCAGCCTCGATACGCTGAGAAAGGACAGGTTTGCCTGGATCACCTGCATCGACGCCTTCGACAAGGTCATCAAGAGCATCAAGAAAGCATCCTATGACGGGTTGAATCCCATAAAGATTAATACCGTGATCATAAAAGATTTCAATGATGATGAGATACTCGATTTTGTCCGTATTGCAAGAAAGTGGGACCACGAGGTGAGGTTCATCGAGTTTATGCCCTTCGGTGACATGTCGCTGTGGAAATCCACCGAAATAATAACGTCGCTGCAGATAGAGAAGGTCATCCGCCGGGAATTCGAGCTCATTCCTTCGCTGAAGCGCGGCAAAGGTCCTGCCAGGGTCTACGATATAGCGGGCGGCTCCGGAAGGATAGGTTTCATCAGTCCCGTCTCCAGTCATATCTGTGCGGAATGTAATCGAATAAGGCTGACCTCGAGGGGCATGATACGCCCCTGCCTTTTTTCCGACGTGGAATACGACGTAAAGGCGCTGCTGAGGTCAGGCAGGAACGATGAAGAGGTCAAGGAGTTCATCCGCAGCGTCGTGAAGGTGAAACCGGAAAAGAAGCTCGAGATGGGCACAATACGAAAATGCCAGAGGAGCTTGAGGAATATAGGAGGATGAGAAAAGACAATAACCAATTTTCCAATGACCAATAACCAAACCAGAGAAACCATTATCTTTTATTGGTTATTGTAATTTGGTCATTATCTTTAAAAGGGGGTTGGGTTTGGCGAAATTGAGTCATGTTGACAGTGAAGGCAATGCACGGATGGTGGATGTTTCCGGGAAGAAAGAAACTCAACGTGAGGCGGTGGCATCGGGCAGGGTGACGATGTCCGCCGATACCTATGCCCTCATACGGGGCGGGCGCGGTCCCAAAGGAGACATATTCACCGTTGCAAAGCTCGCGGGGATCATGGCGGCGAAGAAGACCCATGACCTGATACCTTTGTGTCATCCCCTTGCTATTACCCATATCGACGTTGAGTTCAGCTTTGAAGACACGCACTGCACGGTGGAAATCATATCCACGGTCAGGACGAAGGGGCAAACGGGTGTCGAGATGGAAGCCTTGACCTGCGCCACCGTTGCCGCTCTCACTATCTACGACATGTGCAAGGCCGTGGACAAGGGTATTGAGCTCGGGCCCTTTGTTCTCCTCGAAAAAAGCGGGGGCAAGAGCGGGAGATATAAAAGGAAGACATCATAGAAGGTGAGAATGAAAGGAAAGATCATCTCCGTAAACATCAGCGAGGGGAAGGGTGAGAAGAAACGCAATGTCGGAACATGCCGGCTGCTCAAGGATAAAGGTCTGACAGGTGATGCCCACGCCGGGTTCATGCACCGCCAGGTAAGTCTTCTCGCCAGGGAAAGTATCGACAAGATCCGGGCGAAGGGTCTTGACGTCAATGCCGGCGATTTTGCGGAGAACCTTACCACCGAAGGCATCATCCTCCATGAACTGCCGGTGGGCACAACACTGCGGACCTCGGGAGGGGTTCTGTTGCGCATGACCCAGATCGGCAAGGAATGCCATACGCGCTGCAACATCTTCAAGACCGTGGGAGATTGCGTCATGCCGCGGGAGGGCATCTTTACCGAAGTGCTCACGGAAGGCGATGTCTCCGTGGGAGACGAATTGGAGGTCTTATCGTGAGCTACCGTGTGCAGATAATAACAGTGAGTGACAAAGGTTCCCGAGGAGAACGCATCGATACCAGCGGTCCGGCCATCAAGGGAGCGCTTGAGAAGGAGTTTGTCGTAGGTGATATCATTATCGTGCCCGATGAAGCCGAGGTCATAGCGAATGCGATGGTCAGGGCCATCGATGAGGAAGGCGTCGATATGGTGGTCACCACAGGCGGTACGGGTCTTTCCGCGCGGGATGTGACCCCCGAGGCAACGCGCTCGGTCATCGACCGCGATCTCCCCGGCTTTGCCGAGATCATGCGCGCCGAAAGCTACAAGATCACGCCCCGGGCCATCATCTCCCGCGCCGTATGCGGCATCCGCCGCAAGGGCATCATCATCAATCTCCCCGGCAGTGAAAAGGCGGCCATGGAATGTCTTGGCTTCATCATCGGCGCCATCCCCCACGCTCTGGCGAAGCTTCAGGGCGACCCGTCGGACTGCGCCACGCAGGGATAACCAGGGTAGGGTTCACGTCAGGCGAGAAAATTCCCGTTCTATTGAAATTTTTCCCCGTCTGTATGTAATTTGTGGACAATGGTATGCTATAATTTCTCTCACATGATGTGCCATACAGGGCATGATAAGGTAATGAGGTAATTTCATGGTAGGTTATGATCAACAAAATAGCGAGTTTGATCATTTCATGCATGGTATAGAAAGAGACATTTGAACCATTCCGAGATCTATACGGGAGGTCGTCGCTTCAAGTCTTTTGCCGGGGGATCAATAATGGCCAACATAGCGTATATATTTATGTCTTTCGATGGAGAGGATCCAGCCTCGCAGAAGAGCATGATCGCAGAACATGCATCGGCGAAGGGTTTCCGGATCGACAATTACATCACCGTTGAACTGCCTGCCGCCAGGAGGGAGCGCAGCCGCAGGGTAAAGGACCTCTTTTTCAGCGTTGACCGGTGGGATGTGATTATCATCGCGGACCTTGCGGTGACGGGGAATGACCTCTCGGATATTGTCGCGATAACAGGCGATCTCCTGAAGCGGGGGGTGCGGTTCATCGCGGCCAGACAGGGTGTGGACCTCAACGGCCCCGGGGACGGGTCGTCAAAGGCTGCCACAGCCCTTTTCAATATGCTCACTGCGGTGGATAAAGAGGTCACCTCCAGGCGTATCAAGGGGGTCCTTGCACAAAAGAGAAATGAAGGGGTGGTTCTGGGCAGGCCAAAAGGGAGCATTTCCGCATCGAAACTGGACAGTAAAAAAGAGCTTATCGTCGAATATCTCTCGAAAGGGGTGAGCAAGGCCTCTCTGGCCCGCATCGTCGAGACTTCTCCGACCAACCTGTCAAGCTATCTCAGAACGCGGAAGATAGTTGTAGCAAAGAAGGACCCCAGGGCGAAGAAGGATGCGCTTCAGAAAAGATCCCCCGAAAAAGAGGTTCCCGAAGAGCATATGCCGCCGGCTGCGGCGACGGTGCAAGCGGAACCGAGGGTTCAATTCCAGGAGACCTCAGAGGTTCTTCTGTGCAGACATTGCGGCAAGAACATCAACGATTCCAGAACAACGACATGCGCCGGTGGGTATATCGATTATCCCAATGGAGAGTTTCATCCTCGCATCCCCTATCCTGAGGACGAAAAGGAACGTTGTCCGAGGTGCGGGGTCAATCCGGGGGGATTCCATCACGATGGATGCTACATGGAGCGCTGTCCCAAGTGCGGGGAGAGGCTTGTTTCCTGCGGGTGCAGGAGCATTGGCAGCGCAAACGGACAGGACTTCAGCGGATAACTACGCCAATCCATAAGTTGCCTCCAGGGAGCCAGGTCTTGAAATATCATGGAAAACATGATATTTGAAGGTCGCATGAACTCCTATCCCCTCGAACCCCTTTTCGGGAAGATCATTGGCCCCTTCGAACGATTTCTGCGCCAAACCACGGCAAGCGGCATCGTTCTCATGTGCATGACGCTCCTGACCCTGATCGTGGCCAGTTCGCCGTGGGGCAATGCCTATCGACATTTATGGGAGACACCCATTCGGATCGGTATGGGTTCTCATACGATGGAACTGTCTCTTCACGTATGGGTGAACGAAGGGCTGATGGCCCTCTTCTTTCTGCTCGTTGGTCTCGAACTGAAGCGTGAAATAATGGTGGGGGAGCTGGCATCTCTCAGCAATGCGGCACTTCCCGTCGCGGGGGCGCTGGGGGGGATGCTTGCGCCGGCTCTCATCTACTTCTTTTTCAATCATACCGGTCCGACCTCGGCAGGATGGGGTATCCCGATGGCCACAGACATCGCCTTTTCCGTTGGAATCCTTGTTCTCCTGGCCTGGCGCATTCCCAGGAATCTCATCATTTTTCTAACCGCTCTCGCCATCGCCGATGACCTGGGTGCCGTATTGATCATCGCGCTTTTTTACACGCAGACCATTGATATGACACTTCTGGCCGCCGCGGCCGGTACCCTGGGCGTTCTCGGTCTTTTGAACCGGGGAGGTATCCGTCACCCTTTACCTTATGTTATCCTGGGGGTTCTTCTCTGGCTGGCGCTTCTCGAATCGGGGATACATGCCACACTGGCCGGTGTCTTGCTTGCCTTTACGATTCCGGCACGGCCCACCTATACCCCGCACCAGTTTGACGAACGGCTTAAGGAAATGAGGAACGCTTTCCATGCGGAGACCATCAATTGCGAAGAAACTGACGCACCCTTCGGTATCAGCCGCATGGGCACCATTGCGGAGAACCTTGAAAAGGCATCCTCCGCCGTGCAATCGCCCCAACAGCGAATGGAGCACCATCTTTCCCCCTGGGTGACTTTTGGGGTGATCCCGCTTTTTGCCATGGCGAATGCCGGTCTGGATGTTCTCGCCATGCCCTTCCGGGAGGTCATTGTTCAGCCGGTAACCCTGGGGGTTGTTCTGGGGCTTGTCCTGGGAAAGTTTATTGGGATCACGAGTTTCGCCTGGCTTGCCGTGAAGCTTGGTGTCGCCAGACTCCCCGGTGGTGTCGCGTGGCGCCATATCCTGGGAGCGGCCTGGCTCGGCGGCGTCGGCTTCACCATGTCTCTTTTTATCGGGCAACTGGCTTTTGCCGACAGGCCTTCCCTGTTCGAGGAGGCCCGGATGGGCATAATTGTGGCATCCCTCGTGTCCGCGACCCTGGGCCTCTCCTGGCTTTACTTCGGCGCTGGAAAACCTGTTGCGAGCAGCGAGTCAGGGGCTGAGTGCTCAGAAGACGGAAAAAAGGCTCTGCCGGATTAGGCGATGGAGGCAGGATGCCTCCCCTGTCCCAGACAGCCAAGCCTGGAGGACGGTCGTGCAAAAAATGTCGGGTTGTGTTATCGTCTGATTTGGAGATATTAGGGGGATGGTGTCTGACATGAGTGTCTCCTTGCGAAGCCGAAACACTGCAGCAGCCTTGATGCTCGCAGCGATCATCATCACGGCGATTCTGTCCATTTCGGCCGGAAATGTTCTCGCCGAGCCCTATCGGCACCAGAGGACAGGCCTTCTTTTCCCCGATCCCGTCAACACGTTGAAACTTGTCCGGGCCACGGATTATGAACCGTTATATGCGGGTCTCGGTACGGGTATCTCGTATCGCACCGGCACGATGAGGGCAGACATTTTTCTTTACGACCTCGGGCAGGGTCCCGTCCCCGACGGGATCTCGTCGGAGGTCGTGAGCAACGAATTCGACCAGGCCTTCGGAGATATCTACGCCCTGGAGAAGCAGGGCACCTACAGGAATATCTCTGTTGTTATCAAGAAAGAGAAGGCGCGCGTCGGTGACCACCTGAGATTTTTCCACGGCGTACTCACGTATGAGCAGAACAACATCAAGCTTGTATCCCATCTCTACCTGACGGGTCACAGGGGTCTTTTCATGAAGTTGAGGATCACCTATTTCCAGGATGCGAAGGTTCGCGAAGAGCCGAACCTCGCCGCTTTTCTCGCCATGATCTCGGACATCACGAAGGCCTCTTCCCGGCCGTAGACTCCCGGACACGGACAATCTCATCGCAGTCGATTCGGATAACGGCTCTTTACGCCAAATGACCACAGAATTATCGTTGTCTCGGCGGACAGGTAGAAACGGCCCGTCACTTATCCCGCACAGTCATTGTGCGATAACACAATAATGGTATCTGCCCGCCTTGTATACGAGCTGCCGGAGGGTGTCGGTGAAGAGGGAAGAATTGTTTCTTGTACATCAATATTGTCACCGTTGTCAGCCCCCTCGGTCCCGATCGGTCCCGCTGTCCTCATGTTGACTTCTTTGAACATCTATTGTAGGGTTCTCAGGACAACGTATCGCCTGTCACCCGGGAAGCAGCAATGAACGACACCTCAGAAACCCGTCAGAAACTGTTCGATGAAATATCCGCCCTCAAGAAGAGGATCAAGGACCTGGAGCTGTCGGAAAGCGAAAATAGGCGTGTGCAAGAGGCCCTGCGCAGGAGCGAGGAAGAATACCGCGGCATTTACGACAATGCCATGATGGGCATCTTCCAGAGCACACCTGCCGGAAGATACCTGCGTGCCAATGCGGCGTTGGCGGCCATATACGGTTATTCCTCCCCCGACGAGCTGACGCGTACCATCACGAACATCGGTGAGCAGCTCTATGTGGACCCTGAAGACCGCAAGAGGTGCATGAAGTATCTCAATGAAAACGATGCGATGCATGGTTGCGAGATGCAGTTGTACCGCAAGGACGGGAGCAAGATCTGGATTTCGATGAACGTGCGGGTTATCCGTAATCCCGATGGTTCCCCGGCCTATTATGAAGGTATTGTCGAGGATATCGTCGAGCGCCGCCGGGTTCAGGATGCGCTGAAATGGAAAACGGCCCTTCTCGAAGCACAGGTGAACACATCTATCGACGGTATACTGGTTGTCGACGAGAACCAGAAAAGGCTGATCACCAACCAGCGGTTCGTGGACCTCTGGGGGATTCCGCAGGATCTCGTCGATGGTGGGGATGACGCCTCAATGCTCAGCTATGTCGTAGACCTCATCAGCGATCCCGGCAGATTCCTTGAAAAGATCATGTACCTTTACGAGCATCCCTATGAGACGAGCAGCGATGAGATCGAATTGAAGAACGGAATGGTCCTGGACAGGTATTCGGCACCTGTTGTTGGCGACGACGGGCATCGTTACGGGAGGATATGGACGTTTCGCGAAATCACCGAGCGCAAACGCGCCGATAGGCAGCTGCTGGAATCTCAGAGGAGACTGGCGGACATCATCGAGTTCCTTCCCGACGCGACGCTGGCAATAGACGAGGCGGGAAAGGTCATCGCCTGGAACCGGGCCATAGAGGTCATGACGGGTGCAGGCAAGGAGGATATGCTCGGCAAGGGTGACTATGAATACGCGCTTCCCTTCTACGGAACGCGCCGGCCAATCCTTATCAACTTCGTCTCCATGTGGGATGAGGAGATCGAGAAACAGTATTCCTTTATAAAGAAGGACGGCGACACCCTTTTCACGGAGACCGATGTGCCCTGTGTGCGCGGGCAAAAGAGGAGCCTCTGGGGGAAGGCCGGTCCTCTCTATGATACCCACGGGAACGTTGTGGGGGCGATAGAATCCATCCGCGATGTCACCGAGCGCAAAGAGGCGGAGAGGGAGCTCTTTGCGGAAAAGGAAAAAATGCGAAGCCTTTCGGAGAACGCCCCGATCGGCATGGCCCTTATCGACGTCAAGGGAAATTTCGCCTACATAAACCCGAAATTCAAGGCCATATTCGGCTACGACCTGGCTGACATTCCCGACGTGAGAACATGGTTCAGAAAAGCATATCCCGACGAGGCATACCGCCATCGCATCATGGGAGGGTGGTTGCGCGATCTCAAGGTAAACAGCCCGCAGGACTCCGGTGTCTACAACGTGATGTGCAAGGATGGATCGACGAAAGTGATCGGGTTCATTCCCGTGCAGCTTGGCAACGGTGACGTTATCATGGTCTGCGAGGACATCACGGAACGCAAGAGGCTGGAAGCACAGCTCGTAAACGCGCAAAAGATGGAGGCGATCGGCACCCTCTCGGGTGGTATTGCCCACGATTTCAACAACATACTCATGGGTGTTCAGGGTTACACCTCGCTTATGATACTCGACACCGACAAGAACCATCCCCATTATGAGTGGTTGAGGCAGATCGAAGACCTCGTCAGGAACGCAGCGGACCTCACGCGGCAGCTTCTCGGTTTTGCGCGGGGCGGCAAATACGTTGTTAAGCCTTTCAGTATGAACGACCTTGTCGAAAAGACCTCCACCATGTTCGGAAGGACAAGAAAAGAGGTTGCCGTTCATCATGAATACCAGAAGGGCATATGGGCCGTGGAGGGAGACCAGGGCCAGATCGAGCAGGTATTGCTCAATCTCTATCTCAATGCCTCGCAGGCCATGCCCTCGGGCGGAGATCTTTCACTGGAAACGAAGAACATCGTCATCGATGGCGCGGAGTCAAAGGCGTGTTCAATGCCTCCCGGAAAATACGTATGCACTTTCATCGCTGACAGCGGTGTCGGCATGGACGAAAAGACGAAAGAACGGATCTTCGAGCCTTTCTTCACGACAAAAGAACTTGGCAGGGGAACGGGATTGGGACTTGCCATGGTCTATGGCATCATAAAGAACCACAATGGCTATATCGATGTTGATAGCGAACCTGGCAAGGGAACGACCTTCTGGTTTTGTCTGCCCGCATCACAAAAAGAGATCAGCGAGGCTGAGCCTGCCGCCGCTGAGACAGTGGGGGGTACGGGGACGATCCTTCTCGTTGATGATGAGCCCACCGTCCTTGCCGTCAGCAGGGCGATCATCGAGTCTCTGGGATATGCGGTGCATGCGGTTCAGAACGGCGAAGAGGCGATTGCGCTCTACAGGGAAAAGAAGGATGATATTGA